>NZ_WXEY01000018.1 GCF_009877425.1 Heliomicrobium undosum
CCGGCTTCGACGTAGATCGATCGTATGTGTGCCGTCGCCCAGTTGTCCCAGAGTGGTATCTCCCCAGGCCCAAAGGCTGCCGTCACTTGGTGGCAGGACGAGGACAGCTCGTTGTCAATCGAAACCACCAACGGGATAATGCGAAGACCTACGATCCACTCGAAGAAGCGGTACTCCTGCGTTTGGGGAGTCATGCCTGTGCCTGGCAGTTTGTATAGCGGCTTTCTCATGCCCTCGTTAGGATAACTGGCAGCGTGAAATAAAAAACGCTCCCCTGCCTACGCTCACTCTCTGCCCAAATCCTTCCGCCATGAGCGTGGATGATCTCCCGTGCGATGGCCAGTCCGAGGCCGGTTCCGCCCTGCGCCTTGGCGCGGGACTTATCCCCTCTGTAGAGCCGCTGAAAGACATGGGGCAAATCGTCAGGAGAGATGCCTTCCCCCGTATCCCGAACCGAGAATAATAATTCCTGGTCGACCAGGGCGGCTGTGATGGTGATTCGCCCGCCCGGTTTCGTATGCCGAATCGCATTATGGACAAGGTTAGCCACCACCCGCTCGATTTGCGTCGGGTCGGCGAGGAGGGAGGGCAGATTATCCGGCGCCTTCCATTCCAGCGACAGGCCTGCCGCTTCCGCGTCATAGCGAAGGGATTCCGCCAGATCGGCGATCATCTCGCCCGGATGCAAACGGACGAAGTCCATCGGCAAATGTCCCGCCTCCAGGCGAGACAGTTCGAAGAGATCTTCAATTTGCCGCTCCATGCTGATGGTCTTGTCGTGGATCACTTGGAGATAGCGTTGCCGTCTCTCCGGTTCCGCCGCCAAGCCGTCGAGGAGGCCCTCTACATAACCGCGGATCGAGGAAAGGGGGGTGCGTAGGTCATGAGAGATATTGGCCACCATCTCCTGGCGCGACAGCACCAGTTTTTGCTCCCGTTTGCGCAGCGCCTCAATCTCACCCACCATGCGGTTGAAGGCTTCACCGAGGCGACCGAACTCGTCCCGCCTGTCGATGGCGACGCGGGCCGATAAATTGCCTCGGGCGATGGTCTCTGTCGCGCGGCCAAGTTTGCCGATGGGGGAAAGGATGCTCCGCGACAGAAAGAGGAGCAGGAAAAAGAGCACCGCCGCTACGGCCGTCGCGCCGATAAGGCCGAGAGAGCGCAGGTGTCTCTGGGCGGCTGCTTCTAGGGGCTGCGCCGGATAGCCGGCGAGGGCCAGGGCGACCTCTTTTCCATTCACCGTCACCGGTTCGTATAGGTAATGCATCGTATCATCGATTGCCGGCGACTGTTGCGACCGGTGCGTCTGCAGCGCCCGTTGTCCCCCAATCATGCGGGCCAACTCCGGCAGCGCGACCGAAGCGCCTTCTGAACGGCCTATGGGATCAAAGACGACGACACCGTTCGGATCGATCACCAGCAGGCGCCAACCGGGAGGCAAGTCCCCGATTTCCGCCGCCACTACGGCCTCGTCCCAGTTGGCATAACGGGCATGGGCGTCACCGACGGACTTGGCGAAGGTCGGCAAAAAACCGGCTGATACCTGCTGGGGCAACAGGCCGAAGGTTTCATCGGTGGCGACCATGAACAACAAACCGCCGCCCAAGGCGGCGGCAGGTACGAGGACCGCCAGCAAAAAGGCGATCAAGAGCTTCACGCGGATGCCGATCGGGTATTTCGGTAGGAAATCTTGCAAGCCGCTCATTGGGGAACTCCTAAAACGCCTAAGGGGACGCCGTCAAACTTGTAGCCGACGCCCCAGATCGTCTTGATGTACTGGGGCTTGCCAGGCGCCGGCTCAATTTTTTCGCGCAGACGCCGGATATGAACGGTAAGGGTGTTGGGATCGCCCAGATAGTCTTCGCCCCAGACGCATTCGTAGAGTTGTTCCTTTGAAAAAACCTGCCGGGGATGGCGAGCCAAAAAATAAAGCAATTGAAACTCCCGCGCTTGCAAGGACACGTCCATCCCGTCACGAACCACGCGATACTCGCGGGGGTAAATGTCCAGGCCGTAAAAACGCAGCGCATCGTCTTTCGCCGGCGCCCCCGAAGAGAGGGCGACGCGCCTAAGTTGCGCCCGCACGCGCGCCAGGACTTCACGGGGACTGAAGGGTTTAACCAGGTAATCGTCAGCGCCCAGGCCGAGCCCCAGCACCTTGTCGCCTTCCTGCTCTTTGGCGCTCAAGATGATGATGGGGATGGCAGACTCAGCCCGCAGGATCCGGCAGACCTCAAAACCGTCAAGGGCCGGAAGCATGAGATCCAAAATGGCGAGGTCGGGCTTTTCCAACCGGGCTTTTTCCAACGCCTCTCGACCATCTGCCGCTGTGGTGACCTGATACCCCTCAGCCGACAGGTAATCGCGGAGCAAGTCAACGATTTCCGCTTCGTCATCGACCACAAGGATTTTCTGGCTTATGGTGATCGCCTCCCGCTGGCCTCTTTCTTAAAAGTAATTGTAGCAAAGAGACCCCCCCTTTTTGCGGACAGAGATGGATAGTTTCGCGCTAGATATCCCTTTTTGCAAAATGCAGGCTCGTGATCAAGCCGAACAACAGCAGGTAGAGGGCGATCATCGCCAAAGAGAAGGACAGCGTCATCCCCGGCAGCAGCGGATGTCCGTTGATATAGGGGGTGAGATCGCTGTGGGCGAAGAGAAGGTACTTGGCCCAGGAAAAATCGCGGACAAGGGTAAGCGTTGTTGTCCCCAACATCGACAGCAGGATGCCGAAGGCGGCGGCCATCATGGCGTTTCGAAACAAGACGGAAAGCATGAGCGCCAGGGCGATCATGACAATGCCATTGACGAGCACCGCGCCGTAGCGGATCAGCAGTTGCCACAGGAGATCCTTTTCGATCAGGCCGGGAATAGACGGCGAAGCGATTGAATCGAATCCGTAGAAGAGTCCGCCGGCGAGCACCGATGTGATGAACATGGCGGCAATGATGCGCAGGGTTATCATCACGATGGAACAGAACTTGGAAAAAAGGATCTTCGCGCGGCTCACCGGACGGATGAGGAGTTGCTTGATGGTTCCGGAAGAGAATTCATTGGCGACACTGCCCGCCGCAAGGACGATACCGACAAGGCTGATCCAGCCGGAGGCCGATGTGGCGGACAGGACAAAACCCCACAGGTTTCGGTAGAACTCCGGCGTGATCTCGCTGTTGTAGCGTTGCAACAGGCCGAGCCCGAGAATCAACAGGACCGAACAAGCGAAGAGCGCCTGGGTGCTTCTCTGGTGAAGCAGTTTCATATTTTCGTTGCGGATCAGATTGATCAGTTGCATGTTCCATCCCCCTCTGTCATGGCCAAAAATGCCGCCTCCAAGGCGCCCTTCGCTGTTGCGTCTACATTGAGCGCCTGGATCAGTTTGCCCTGTTGGATGATGGCGACGCGGTCACAGATCAACTCCATTTCGCTCAGCAGGTGACTGGAAACCATGACGGCGACGCCTTCCTCATGGGCGAGTTGCCGGAGATGATTGCGCAAATCCCGGATTCCCGCCGGATCCAGGCCATTTGTCGGTTCGTCAAGGATCAGCAAGGCCGGGTTGTGCAGCAATGCTTGGGCCAGCCCCAAACGCTGGCGCATTCCCAGAGAGTAGGTTCCGACTTTGTCATGGATCCGCCCTTCAAGGCCAACCTGCGCTGTAACGGTCCGAATTCGTTCATGGCCGATGCCTCCGGCCATGCGGGCGTAATGGAGGAGATTTTGATAACCGGAGAGGTATCCATAGAGCGCCGGTGTTTCCACGATCGCGCCGACGTTGGTGATGGCGGCTGTGAAGTTTCGTTGAATGCAAGAGCCTCCGATCCGGATCTCTCCCTGGGTGGGGGCCATCAGGCCGAGGATCATCTTGATAAGCGTTGTTTTTCCGGCGCCATTGGGTCCAAGGAGGCCTAACACCTGACCGGGGTAGATGTCTAAAGAAAAATCGTCAATGATGGTCCGGTCGCTGATCTTTTTCTTGATGCGCCGGATTTGAGCGATTGGTTTTTGCATTGCCCTTCCCTCCACATCTGTCTTGGTTTTACAATGCTAGCGTACCTGTCGATTCTTAACTGGCGAATGAGCAATTCTTAATAACTTCTTAAATCGGCGATGCGCAAATGAAAACAGTTACAAAGTATATCTTTTTAATACGAAATGCCATGGTATAATGAACCCAACACAGCAAGTTCGGAAAGGCAATAAAAGCGAGGGCATCGGCACAATGCGAAAACACATCATGCTTCGCGCCTCCAGCATCGCATTCATGGTCCTTACGCTGCTCCTGACGCTAAGCCCCGCAGCCGCCTCGCTCCGCCCCGGCGCGGCCTACACCGCCGACGATTCGCCCAAACGCAATGTCCTCCTGCTCAACTCCTACCACACGGGATACCGCTGGTCAGACGACATCATCGACGGCGTCCGCTCAGTTTTGTTGCGCCCAGGAAGCGGCAACATCGACCTCCGTGTGGAAGATATGGATACCCAGCGGATCACCGACCCCGAGTACCTGAACCAACTCTATGAGGTGTACCGGCACAAGTTCCGGCAGACGCCGATCGACCTGGTCATCTGCGCCGATGACAACGCCTTCTATTTCATGCAAAAACATGCGAAGACGATCTTCCCCGGCGTGCCTGTCGTCTTCTGCGGCGTCAACTACCTGGAGGACCGCTGCCTGGACGACTGCGGGCAATTCACCGGCGTCGTCGAGGACTACGACCTGAAGGCCTCCCTGGAAACGGCGCTCCGGCTGCGGCCGCACACGAAGACGATCTACTGGATCAACGACCGGTCCGCCACCGGCCGCGCGGTGGAAAAGAAGCTGCAAGAGACGATTCCCTTCTTCAATGACCGGATCCGCTTCGAGTCGCTCCAGGACAAGGCCATGTCGGAGATCCTGCAAACGGTCGAGTCGCTTCCCGAGGACAGCATGGTCCTCTACCTGATCTTCAACCAGGACGTGACCGGACGGTTTTTTACCTATGAAGAGGGTGTATCCATGGTGTCGGCCAAAAGCCGCGTCCCTGTCTTCGGCGCCTGGGACTTTTCCCTCGGCCACGGCATCCTGGGGGGGATGCTGACGGGTGGGTTCTCTCAGGGGGAAGAGGCGGCGAAGCTGGCGCTGCGGATCTTCCATGGCGAAAAGCCCGCCCACATCCCTGTTGTTCGGGAAGGCGTCAACCGGTACATGTTCGATGAAAAGCAGTTGAAGCGCTTCGGTGTGGACCGTGCCCTGCTGCCGGCTGACAGCATCATCATCAACCAGTCTTATACCGATAAGAAACAGATCCTGCTGCTCCAGTCCTATCACAACGGCATGGATTGGACCGCCAACATCGAAGCCGGCGTCCGGACGGTTTTTGACGATCCGAACCGCTACACCCTGTACCTGGATTTCATGGACGCCAAGCGCAACCTGAGTCCCGAGTATGTCCACAAAATGGTTCCCCTCTTGATCGAAAAATACAAAGACCGGAGTTTTGACGCCGTCATCGTCGCCGACGAAGTCGCCTACCGGTTCATTTTGAACTACCGGGAGCGGCTCTTTCCCGGTACGCCGGTCATCTTTTGCGGCGTTAACGACTTTGCGCCCGCCGATTTGGCCGGCCAGGCCAACATGACCGGCGTCGTCGAGACGGTCGACATGAAAAAGACGATCGAAGCGGCGCTGCGCCTCCATCCGCGCACCCAACGGATCGTCGTCGTCAACGACTGGACCGATACGGGCATCACCAACCGGCGCCAGTTGGAGGCGATCATCCCGGACTTCGCCGAGCGGGTTCACTTTGAGTTTGTCGGCGATATGAACATGGCGGAAGTCCGGGAAAAAGTGTCCCAACTCAGCGAAGGCAGCCTGGTTCTGCTGATGACCTTCAACCAGGACAAGTCGCACAACAATTTTTCCTATGAAGAAAGCGCCGATCTGATCGCCCGCGCCTCCGCCGTGCCCGTCTACGGCTTCTGGGACTTCTACCTCGGCCATGGCGTCGTCGGTGGTATGGTGACGAGCGGCTACACTCAGGGGGAGACGGCGGCCAAGCTGGCCCTGCGCGCGCTCCAGGGCGAACGGTTGGAGGGCGTTCCGGTCATCCGCGAAAGCCCCAACCGCTACATGTTCGATTATCGCCAACTCCAGCGCTGGCAGATCGACGCCTCCCGGCTTCCCGGCGGGAGCGTGGTCATCAACAAACCGGAATCGTTCTATGAAAAACACCGGCCCATCGTCTTCGGCGCCGGCGCCATGTTCCTTTTGCTCCTCTACATCATTGGCACCCTGCAGATCAACATCCGCCGCCGCCGCAAGGCCGAGGAGACGCTGCGCTTCTTCGCCACCACTGACGATCTGACAGGGCTGTACAACCGCCGCAGCGGGATGCAGTTTTTGAAAAAGCACATGGACGACGCTAGGCGGCGGCAGAAAGATTTGACGGTCTGCTTCGTCGATGTGAACGACTTGAAACGGGTCAACGACACCTACGGCCATGACGAAGGGGACCGGCTGATCAAGACGGTGGCCGATTTGCTGCAAAAGTCCTTGCGCGACAGCGATGTGACCTGCCGGCTCGGCGGCGACGAGTTTTTGCTGATCCTTCCCGATTGCGACCTGGCCCGGGCGAAAAAGATCTGGGAACGTGTCGAGGAGAACCGGTGGACCATCAACCGCATGGGCCTGACACCCTATCTGATCGGCTTCAGCCATGGCTTTGCCGGCTACGACCCGGAGCAGGGGCTTTCGCCGGAAGAGTTGATCAAACGGGCCGACGCGGAGATGTACCAGTCGAAACGGGCCTTGAAGGCGGAGCGGGCCTATGCCTGAGGAGTCTGCGTCCTGTTGTCCGCCAAGTTCAGGCTTGAATGAAAATAATGCCTGGTTTTCGAACAAAGCTGCTGGTTAAATAATGAAAAATTACCATTAAGAAACATGATTTTGGTTCGTCGTTATATTTTCATGATATACTTGAACTGCCGGGCAGGGGCAGGAGGGGATTAATTTGACAGACCAGGAGTTTCAACAACGGGTGCTTCAGGAATTGCTGGCCTTAAAAGAGGGGCAGCAACGACTCGAGGCGAGACAAGAACAGTTTGAGAAGAATCAGCAGCGATTTGATGCGAGACAGGAGCAGTTTGAAAAGAATCAGCAGTGTTTCGAGGCCAGACAGGAGCAGTTTGAGAACAATCAGCAGCGATTCGAGGCGACGCTTCAGCGGCTTGAGAATCATGTACAACGGTTAGAGAAAAATCAGAAGCATTTAGAGAGCAACCAGCAGCGACTAGAAGAAAAAATGAACATTCGTTTTGAACGTCTGGAAACGAACATCAATCTTCGACTGGACACGTTAGAGCGAAGCCAGGAATGTGTGATCGGCATGCTGAAAACGATTACCGGCAAGCTCAATGAAATTCATGAGGAGCAGCGGTCGATTAAAGAACTCCTGGGCGATCATGAAGTAAAGCTCCGCACGCTTTCTCGAAAACCCGTATAAATTCCCGTATAAGCACAGAAAGAAATGCCTGTTACTTGTGTTTCCCCCCTCAATCGAATGAGAGAAAAATAAAGCGGCCCCTTTCCAGCAAATTGAAGATTTGTTCTGGGAAGGGGCCGCGTGATTTGTTATGCTTAAATCGCATGACACACGAATTGTGAGGAGGGGCGGTCCGATGACAGGGATGAACCGGAGACAATTCATCACCCTCGCCGGTGTTGCGCTGGCGGGGGGGATCGCCAGCGCCTGCTCCTCCCAGGAGCTGCGTCCGGGATTGGCGCCGGGTGAGGCCTTAACAGGGGCCGGCAACGGCGCAGGAGGCGGCAGCGGGAGCGACAAGGCCGGAGACAAAGGGGATAAGAGCGGTGGGGCGAAGGGAGAGTCCGTCGCCTGGGAAACGCTGATCCTCAACGGCATGATCGTCGACGGAACAGGCGCTCCGGCCTATGCCGGCGCGGTGGCCTTGCAGAAGGACCGGATCGCGGCGGTGTTGCCCGGAAGCGGCCAGCGATGGGAACAGGGCCGCTTTGTATCGGCCGGAAAAAGCTATGCGCCGGCGGCCGACTGCCAGGTCATCGACGCCCAGGGCGCTTGCATCACCCCCGGCTTTATCGATGTCCATACCCACAACGAGGTGTACCTGGGCACAAACCCGCAGGCAGAGGTGCGCCTCTTGCAGGGCGTCACATCTCAGGTGGGCGGCAACTGCGGCGATTCGGTCAACGGCATCGGCGATTTCCGCCGCCGTCTCGGCGCCCTCGGGGTGAACTATGCCCAACTGGTCGGCTACCGGAACCTTCGCCGCCAGGCGCTGGGCAATGACACGACCCGGCGCGCGACGGCGCCAGAGGTTGAACGGATGATCGGGCTGCTGGAAAAGGGGATCGGCGAGGGTGCGCCTGGGTTGTCCATCGCCCTGGAGTATGAGCCCCAGTCGGCGGTCACCGTCGATGAGTTGGAACAGTACGCCCAGTTACTGGCCCGGCGCGGCAAGTTGTTGACGGTGCACCTGCGCAGCGAGGGGGACCGGGTGTTGGAAGCCCTGGAGGAGGTGCTGGGCGTCGCCCGGCGCACCGGGGTGGCCCTCCAGTACGGCCATGCGAAGGCGCTGTTCCAACAAAACTGGTCCAAGTACCCTCGCATTCTCGCTTCCATTGACTCGGCCGTCGCCGACGGAGTCGATGTCTGGGGCGACATGTACGTCTATGATTTTTCCTCCTGGGACTTCGGCACCAGCCGCGTCTCCATCTCCGAGGACAACATCATCCGCGGGCTCGCTCACCCGCGTCTGTTCATCGCCAGCGACAGCGGCCTCTACGAAAACGGACGGGCCAACCACCCCCGGGCCTACGGCAACTTCTCGCGGGTGCTGGCGCGCTACGTGCGGGAGAAACAGGCGCTCTCGCTGGAAACGGCGGTGGCCAAGATGAGCGGCCTGCCGGCGCGGCGGTTCGGCTACACGGACCGGGGACAAGTGGCCGCCGGGAAGAAGGCGGATGTGCTCGTCTTTTCCCTGGATAAGGTGCAGGATCGGGCGACGCGCCAGCAGCCGGCGATCAAGGCCGAGGGGATGCGCTATGTCTTTGTCAACGGCGTCAAGGCGGTCGATGACGGAACGCCGACGGGGGCAAGAGCGGGAGAGTGGCTATAGGCTTGATGTGGACTGTTGGGTAAAGAGGCATTCCTCCACGATGGCCGCCAGGTTTCGCAGCGACCGGATCTGCACGTCCGGTGAGTAACGAGGCTGTTCGTCCATGCAGGCCTCCGTCGTGATGGAGGAAGGGCGCTGGGCCAGGATGTGACGGAGAATCGTCCGGGCGTAGCGGTTGCCGGCGATCTCCCGGTGGGCGGCGTTGCGCCCGCCGGCGAGGGTGCGGTAGCTGCCGGTGAAGTGGTAGCGGTCTGTCGCGATGAGGGCCAGTTGCCTGCGAAAGCAGTGATCCGCCGAGGCGGCAAGGACCAAGCGGCCATCGCGGACGAAGGCGCCGTAGCGTTCCAGACAGGCTCGTTCATCATCGTTTGCCGGGGTTAAGCTGGCTGTCGTCTGACCGGGAAACTGCCTGAGCCCCCATAGCGACTGATAGAGGTGCTCCACATCGATGAGCGCACGGCATCCGAAGTCCTGCGTCAAGGCCGAAAGATCCTGGTAAAAGACGCCCACGCAGGTGATCGGGAAGATGCGGCCTGTGGGGACGCCTTTTTTCTTTTCGAGGCGAACCCAGGGGAGCGTCTCGACGTAGAGGTTTTTGGCCTGAGAGAGAAGCGCGAGCTTGCGCCGGCAATCATCGATGATGCCGAGGTAGTCGCCGCTCGATAGGGGCGGATGGCCGTCAAAGGCGTAATCGCCGGCGTGGATGACGCAATAGAGCGGATCTTTTCCGGACAGCCAGGCCTTTAGCCGGGCGATTTGCTCATCATCCAGGTTGTGCAGGCTGGGCAGGTGCAGGGAATAAGGAAGGCCCGCCTCCGCTGTCATGGCGATCAGGCGATCGGCGCTATCCAAGATTCCCGGTAGATTGGAGAGCGGGTTGTAGTTGATGTTGACTTCGATGCCGAAGGGGAGCCGAGAAAAGGCGCTGCAAACAGTCTGGAAGGAGGCGAAGAGGTCTTTCGCTTCCTCATGGGAGGGGTAGCGCATGGACAGCAGCAGGTGGGGGCGATCCGGCCTCTCGTCGTTCGTCATGGACAACCCTCGTTTCTATATTCCTTCCCAAGTTGGAGACGAAAGGAAATCTGCTTTTAGATTATTATAGCAATATTCTGGTTGGCTGGCGAAAAGGCGCTTGTTTCCTGATTACGGACGGCGATCTGCCTGCCATGGATTCCTAAACGTTTTTACAGGTTAAAAAGGCAGGAATTCCGCAAGAAGGCGTCGAATTGGATTGGGCGTTCATTTGTGATTAAAATAACTAATGATATGTTTTTGCATATGCTTTTGTTATGTTTTGCGATATGGTTTTACGAAATGCTTTTTTGTGACTGAATTTTTTCTCTTCGAAGGGGTGAAACGGATGTGTCGGCAACACCATGTCCCTCCGGCACAGCCGTTCCGGCGGATCGCGCGTCTGTCGATTACAACCAGGATGGCGTTGCTCGCCCTTTTCCTGATTGTAGCGCAACTATTAGCGCCGGCGTCGATACCGACAGTTGCCGTGCCGACTCGATCCATACCGACTGCCCTCATGTCGCTGGCCTCGCCGACCTTCATGTCGCCGGCACTCTTCTCACCGGCCCTCATCCCGACGGCGGAGGCTGATCATACCGAGTCGGCGCCCCGAAAACACGTGTTGATCATCAACTCCTACCACAAGGGATTCGTCTGGACCGAGGATGTGGTCCGGGGGATCGAGTCGGTGCTCAAGCCCCTGGAACTGAAACTGAACCTTGAATTGTATACGGAATACATGGACACGAAGCGGTACAACGGCCAGGGTTACGAGGAGAGCATGTACCGCTACCTGCAAGAAAAGTACAGGCAGGATCATTTCGACCTGATCATCGCCTCTGACGATGACGCCATGAATTTTCTGCAAAAGTACCAGCAGCGCCTCTTCTCGAATGTGCCCGTCGTTTTTTGCGGCGTCAACTACTACCAGGAAGAGAAGTTCAACCGCCAGCGGGTCACCGGCGTCGTCGAGGTCAATGACATCAGGCGCAACGTGGAGATCGCCCGCAAACTCCAGCCCGGGCTGAAAAAAATCCTCTTTCTCAATGACCAGACCTTCACCGGCAGTTCGCAGGTGAAGGTGCTCCAGGAAGCTCTGGCGCCCTTCGGCGACGCGATCCAGTACGAGGTTTTCGATGATTGGGATCTGAGCGAACTGCGCGCCAAGTTGGAGAATCTCGACAAAGACACGATGGTGTTTTTGCTGATTGCCTATTACCGGGACAAGTCGGGCGCCACCTACACGAACGACCAGTACATCCGCGTCGTCAAAGAGTATTGCAAACAGCCCGTCTATGGGATCTGGGACTTTTACCTCGGCAACGGCATCGTCGGCGGCATGCTGACGAGCGGCTTCACCCAGGGCGAGGCGGCGGCCCAGTTGGCCCTCCGCGTCCTGCAAGGGGAAAAGCCGGAGACGATTCCCGTTGTCATGGAAGGCCCCAACCGGCTCGTCTTCGACTACCAGCAACTGCGGGAACTGCGTTTGAATGAAGCCGAGCTTCCGGAGGGAAGCGCTGTCGTCCACAAGCCCCAGACCTTTTATGAGACGAACAAGGACATCGTCTGGAAGGCGTTGGCGCTGTTTGCGGGGTTGCTCATGGTCATCGCCGCCCTGGCTGTCAACATTGTGCGGCGCAAGATCGCCGAAGCGGAACTGATCGAGATGTACGAACAACTGGAGTTGCGGGTGGAGGAGCGGACTCGCCAGTTGGAAGTGGCCAACCTGGACTTGAAGAGCGCCATGACGGAGTTGGAGCAGGCCCAGGAGCAGTTAATCGAGTCGGCCAAGATGGCTGCCCTGGGCAAGCTGGTGGCCGGCGTGGCCCACGAGATCAACACACCTGTCGGCATCGGCGTGACAGCCGCCTCCCACCTGCACAAGAAGACATCGGAGCTGGCTGCCCAGTTTCGTGAGAACCAACTGAAAAAATCGGAACTGGACAAGTACCTCGCCGTCAGCGAGGAAGCCTCGGACATCATCCTCAAGAATCTGGAACGAGCGTCATCGCTGATCCAGGGGTTCAAACAGGTGGCCGTCGATCAATCGAGAGAGAACCGGCGCCGGTTCAACCTGAAGGAATATATCGGGGAAATCCTGACGAGCCTGCAGCCGAAGTTCAAGAACAAGGCCTACCGGATCGAACTGTCCTGTCCCGACGATCTGGAGGTGGTCAGCTATCCCGGCGACTTCTCCCAGGTCTTGACCAACCTGATCATGAATTCGCTGACCCACGGTTTCGGTGAATGCGGTCACGGGACGATCCGCATCGATGTGCAGCAAAAGGGAGAGCGGGTGCGCCTCGTCTACGCCGATGACGGCAGAGGGATCCTGCGAGAACACATGGAGCGCATCTTCGAACCCTTCTTTACAACCAACCGTGGGCAGGGCGGGACGGGTCTCGGGCTGAATATCGTCTACAACCTGGTGACGCAGCGCCTGAGGGGAAAGATCCGTTGCGAGAGCGTCGCTGACGCTGGACCAAACGCGAGATCAAGCGCTTCATTAGGTACAGGATCAGGCACGGGCACACGCTTCATCATCGACTTTCCGCAGAGGTGAGGTGACATAACATGCGCGACTCGAACCATCCGAATGACGACGATTTGCTGTTCTTTGCCGAAGAACAGGAGGACGCCCAGGGGCAAGGGGGCAGCGGGGCTTGGCAGGTGTTGATCGTCGACGACGATCCGGAAGTCCATAAGGTGACCCGCGTCGTCCTGGCGGGAATGCGCTTTGACGAAAAGCCGCTCGAATTTTTCAACGCCTATTCCGCTGCCGAAGCCAGGCAGATGCTGCGCGATCATCCCGACGTGGCCGTCATCCTGCTCGATGTGGTCATGGAATCCGATGACGCCGGGTTGAATCTGGTCCGGCACATCCGGGAGGAGATGAGAAACAGCCATGTGCGCATCGTGCTGCGCACAGGCCAGCCCGGCTACGCGCCGGAAGAGCGGGTGATCGTCGACTATGACATCAACTGCTATGTGTCGAAGACGGAATTGACGGCCCAGAAGCTCTTTTCCACCGTCTACGTGGCCTTGCGGGCCTACCGGGACATCCGGACCATCGACCTCAACCGCCGGGGGCTGGAACAGATCATCCAATCGTCGGCCAACATCTTTCGGATGCAGTCAATGCGCATGTTCGCCTCCGGCGTGCTCACCCAGTTGACATCGCTCCTGCGGCTGAACCGAAACGCCATCTACTGCCAGATGTCCGGCTTCGCCGCCACCAAGAATGAGCGCGATTTTTACATCCTGGCGGCCACAGGCGACTACTCGCCCCTCGTCAACCGTCCCATTCGATCCGCTGTCAGCCCAACCGTCCGGGAGGACCTGGAGCGGGCCATGCGGGCCGGGCAGAGCCTGTCGCTGGGCAACCGTTATGTGGGCTATTTTCGCAGCCAGAACGGCTCCGAAAACCTGGTCTACCTGGAAGGCTTCAACGGCTGGAGTGATTGGGACCGCAACTGGGTGGAACTGTTCTGCTCCAACGTGGGCATCGCCTTCGATAACATCAGTCTCAACGAGGAGATCGAATCGACCCAGCGGGAAATCATCTTCACCCTCGGCGGTGTCGTCGAAGCGCGATCGAAGGAGACAGGCTTCCACGTCAAGCGCGTGTCCGAGTATTCGCGGCTCTTGGGCAAGCTCTACGGCCTCAGCCGGGAGGAGACGGAATTGCTGCGCCTGGCCTCGCCGATGCACGATGTGGGCAAGATCGCCATCGAGGACGCCGTCTTGAACAAGCCGGGAAGGCTGACGGCGGACGAGTACGAGCAGATGAAAAAGCACACCCTCGCCGGCCACGAGATGCTGCAGCACTCCAACCGGCGCATCCTGCGCACGGCCGCCCAGATCGCCCTGGAACACCATGAAAAGTACAACGGGGGCGGCTATCCCTTCGGGTTGCGGGGGGAGAAGATCCACATCTATTCGCGGATCACGGCGGTGGCCGATGTCTTTGACGCCCTCAACAACAACCGCATCTACCGCGCCGCCTGGCCGATCGAGGACATCCTGGCCCTGTTCAAGCAGGAGCGGGGGCAGCACTTTGACCCCTACCTGGTCGATCTGATGGTGGACAATCTCGACGAGTTCTTGAAAATCCATCAGGCCTTTCCTGACGATTAACGCGCTGACGCTTCTATTTCGCCCCCGGTGATGCCGGGGGTTTTTTTCATTCCCTTTTCTACGTCCCTATTGCCGGATGGAACCGCCGACGATAGAGTAATACAGGAAGCATAAAAAAACCGAACCGCTCTCCCTCGTGGGAGGAGCGGTCCGGTTGGCGCGATCAGGTTCAGCCGGCGGCGTTTTGGGCCATGGAAACGGCGCATTCCTTGCAGACGATCTTGTTGCGGAAGTTCTGCACATCAACGGCGCTCCCGCAGAAGATGCAGGCCGGTTCGTACTTTTTCAGGATGATCTTCTCGGCATCCACGTAGATCTCGAGGGGATCTTTCTCGTCGATGCCCATCGTCCGGCGCAGTTCAATCGGAATCACAACACGGCCCAGTTCGTCTACTTTGCGTACAATCCCAGTTGACTTCATGTCACTTGACTCCTTTTGTTCGACGTTATTCGACAACGTTCTACACCCTGATTGTACCAACCGTACCAAGTAACGTCAAGATACATTTTTAAACGAAATGAGGAAAGTTGTCATGGGAAACAAGGTCTCCCAATTTTACCGCATCGAAAAGAACTGTATCCGCTGCGGCTTTTGCCTCGACATCTGCTCCTGGGACGCATTGGACGCGCCGGGAAAGGGGCGCACCTTTACAATCGAAGAGGATCTCTGTCCGGGCTGCGGGATCTGTGTCGATTGCTGCCCTGTCGGCGCGATTCGACGGGTGGGCGCCAGCGGAGACGATGACGCTGCGGGTCGGTGATGGATGAGCGAACGGCTGTAGCGCTGTAGATCAGGATACTTCTATGGCTGGGATATTTTTGTGAATGAAACTTTTGGCAGACTGAGGGCTCACATATTTTCTTTTCCAAAATCCCATTCTACCTGTGGAAAGGGAACACTTTTCACAGGAGGAGTAACTCATGACGGTATCGCAGCAACTCAAACAAACTGTCGCCGGCCTGAAAAGCGCCGTCGGCAGCCTGGAGCAATTCGCCATTCAGACGCAGGATCAGAACGCCAAGAACCTCTACACCAATGCATCCCAACAGGCGCAGCAGATCGTCAATTCCCTCGAACCGAGGGTGAAGGAAATCGAAAAGGAAGAACCTCAGTACAAGGGTTTTTAGCCCGAGCGGTTCTTCTGTGCATGAAGGACACCCATGCTCGTTCGGGCCGGATCGTATGATCCGGTCCTCATTATATGTAGTGTAGATGAGGCATCTATCGGGCGCGACATGTAGATGTTGCGGCTGATTTTGCCTGAGAGCGGCTTCGGTGGAGCCTAGACGAGGGTTTAGACGAGCTTTAACCGGTTTAATGGTGGGTTACGGAGGTGGCTCCCGTGACGGTAAGCGGGCAGGTCAAACAGACACTGGCCAGCTTAAAAGGGGCGCGTTCGACGCTGGAAAGCTTCGCCGCCGTCGAGGAGAACGTCGATGCCAAGCAGGCTTATACAGAGAACCTGCAACGGCTGGACCGGGTGATCGACGGGATGGAAAAGCGGATTCAGGTGCTTGAGTTTGAGGAGCCCCAGTATAAGGGGTTTTAACGCTGTTTGTGAATAAGGAGTTTATCCCATGCCTGAATGGACCATCGCCTTTATTCGCGCCACAGCCGTCTTCCTGCTCATCTTAGCAGGCGCCCGGCTGCTCGGCAAGCGACAACTGTCACAGTTGACCCTCTTTGATCTGATCACCGTTATCGCCATCGGCGTCGTCGCCGGCGCCTTGTCTCTCAACCTGGCCGGCGATCTGGCGAGCGCCCTCATGACGCTCGTCGTCTGGATCGGCTTTCCCATCGCCCTCTTTTACCTGTCCATCAAGTTCAAGACGGTGCGCGATCTGGTGCAGGGCAAGGTGACGGTGCTGATCAACCATGGGAAGGTCCTTGACGCCAAATTGATGGAGGTCCGCATGAGCCCTGAGGACCTTTTGAGCCAACTCCGGCGGAAAAACGTCTTCAACTTCGCTGACGTGGAGTTTGCCATGCTCGAACCGGACGGTGAACTGAGCGTCTTTCTCAAGAAGGACAAGCGGCCTGTCACGGCGTCGACGCTGGAGATGAAGGTGGGCCATGAGAGCGTCCCCCAGACGGTGATTATGGACGGCATCATGATGGACGAGCCGCTGACGGCTATGGGGCTCAACCGGCGCTGGCTCCATGAGGAGTTGGAGAAGATCGGCGTGGCGCCGGAGAATGTTTTCCTGGCCCAGGTCGATTCGGTGGGCCAACTGTATGTGGACCTCTTCGATGACGCTATCAATCTGCCCCAGCCGAAGACGAAGGAACTGCTCTTCGTGAACCTGAAAAAGTCCCAGGCCGACTGTGAGCTCTACGCCCTGGCCACGAAGGACCCGTCGGCCAAGCAGATGTATACGGAGGCGGCGGGGTTGATGTCGGAGACGGTCAAGGATCTGGAGCCGCTGCTGAAGCGCTGAGGGAAACACCCTTGTAAAGGGGGAACGATCGTTGTCAAACAAAAAAAAGAAGAACCTGACGCCGGTCCAGCAGGAGTACCACGACTTTTCCAAGCTCCGGGAGCCGAAACGGCCTGTATTGAAGAACTGTCTCTGGGCCTTTTTCGTCGGCGGGTCGATCTGCCTGCTTGGCCAGGTCATCCAGAACTTCTTTCTCTGGCACTTCAATTTCAATGAAAAGACAGCCGGCAACCCGACGGTGGCGATCATGGTCCTGCTCGCGGTCCTGCTGACGTCCTTCGGCGTCTACGACCACATCGCCCAGCACGCCGGCGCAGGGACCGCCGTGCCGGTGACCGGTTTTGCCAACTCCATGGCCTCGGCTGCCATCGAGCACCGGACCGAGGGCTATGTCCTGGGCGTTGGCGGCAAGATGTTCAAATTGGCCGGGCCGGTCATCGTCTTCGGCGTCGTCTCGGCCTTCGTGGTGGCGCTGATCAAGACGCTCCTCGGCATGGCGGGGGTTGGGTAGCATGCAGCAGGGACATCAGAGTTGGCGCTTCGACAACAAGCCCGTCATCGTAGCCAGTGCCGCTGTCGGAGGACCTTTTGAAGCCCAGGGGCCGCTGTCCAAGGACTTTGACTTGCTCCACGGCGACCTCTGGCTGGGACAGGCCAGTTTCGAAAAGGCCGAGCGCAAGCTCCTGGAAGAAGCCTGCGAGGTGGCCATCCGCAAGGCGGGGTTGCAGAAAAAAGACATCGAGTTTTTCCTCTGCGGCGATCTGATGAACCAGATCACCGCCAGCAGCTTCGCCGCCCGGACCATGGCGGTGCCTTACCTGGGGCTCTTCGGCGCCTGCTCCACCTCTATGGAGGGGTTGGCCCTAGCCTCTTTGCTCGTCAACAGCCGCGCCGGGCGCTATGTCCTCTGCGGCACCTCCAGCCACAACGCGACGGCGGAAAAGCAGTTCCGCTACCCCACCGAATACGGCGGCCAGAAACCGCCGACAGCCCAGTGGACCGTCACCGGCTCCGGGGTGGCCGTCGTCGCACCCGAAGGGGAAGGGCCGCGTGTAACCGGGGCCACCATCGGACGGATTGTTGATATGGGCATCACCGACCCCTTCAACATGGGGGCGGCGATGGCGCCGGCGGCGGTGGACACGATCACCGCCCACTTCCGGGACTTCGGCATCTTCCATGAGGAGTACGATCTGATCGCCACGGGCGACCTGGGGAAGGTGGGCCACCACATCGCCAAGGACCTCTTCGCCAAGCACGGCATGGCCCTCCCCGAGGAGAAGTTCGTCGACTGCGGTCTTCTCATCTACGGCCCGGACCAGCAGGAAGAGGTGATCGCCGGCGGGAGCGGCTGCGGCTGTTCGGCCACCGTCACCTATGGGCACATCCTCAACCGGATGAAGCAGGGGGAACTGCGCAAGATCCTCATTGTCGCAACCGGCGCGTTGCTTTCGCCGATCACGTACCAGCAGAATGATTCTATCCCCTGTATCGCCCATGCGGTGGCGATTGAGCGGGGGTAGTCGGTGTGAGGGTGCGCCGCAGGGAGTGCCGGGGAGAACGCCAGAGGGAACATTGACGAAATGGGATAAGATTCGGCCTGTAATGGAGGGAGATTCGAACTGTGGAAACCTACTTTTGGGCCTTTGTCGTGGGCGGACTGATCTGCGTCATCGGGCAACTGCTGTTCGATGTGGCGAAACTCACCCCGGCCCATACGATGACCCTCCTTGTCGTCTCCGGCGCGGTTCTGGACGGTCTGGGACTCTATGAGCCCCTGATCGACTTTGCTGGCGCCGGAGCGACAGTGCCCATCACCAGCTTCGGCAATGCCCTGGTGCATGGGGCGATGGCGGAAGCGAAGTCGACGGGGCTGATCGGGATTCTGACGGGGATATTTGAGGTGACCAGCGCCGGCATCTCGGCGGCCATCATCTTCGGTTTTATCGCCTCCCTGATCGCCAAGCCGAAGGGGTAGAGAACGGAGCGGTCAGGTGATTCAGCGTGAGTATGATATCCATTGCGCTTTTGCGGTCGCTGAGAGCGCAAAGAAGGGTTGAAGTCGATGCAGTTTGATCACAAAGGGCGGTCGTCGCTCGGTCGAGTGTTGTCGATTCATGAAGGGTTGTTGAACAAGTTAGGGGCGTTGAGCCGCCAAATGTTGTTGCCCCCTCGAATGTTGTTGTTTATGGAGGAGGAGCGACTGCATCCTCAACAATCGCTATTCGTCCTAAGAGCTCCGGCTTTGGCGGTCCTTTTTTTGGCTTTTGCCGTCTTCTTTAGCGGCTGCGCCGCAGGCAAGTCCACGGCGAAAAACAGTGATCTGAAAGAACCGCCTTCCCGGATGGATCCGGTGCTGGCCCAGGACATCAAAGGCGTCACCAAGTCGGTGCAAGGGGTCGACGATGCGACCGCCATTGTCATCGGCAACGACATCGCCGTCGGCGCCAAGGTGAGCGGCTTTGACCGCCTGCGTATGAAAAGCATCCGCGGGGCGATCGACAAGAAGATCCGCGAGTCTTATAAGAACTACCGGGTCCATGTCACCACCGATAAAAAACTTTTTAAACAGATCAAGCAGATCGAGGATCAAGAAAAATCTCCGGGGGACGCGCCGCCGGAGATTGAGAAGAACTTCCGCAAGATTTTGTTGGATAACGATGCGCCGTAAGGGTCGCCAACAAATGTCGCCAACCGGACCTGCTATCATCGCCGCTTTAAAATACGGCTTGCTTTGGAGGATAGGAACGGGCGACTAGCCGAATCTTTTTAAAAGAAAAAACACCCCAGGCCCCAAGCCTGAGGTGTTTCGTATGTTCGGATGGATTACCAACTGCTGCGACGGTTGTTGAAGCAGTCGCGGCAGTAGACGGGCTTGTCGCCGCGGGGCTGGAAGGGAACCATGGTTTCGACGCCGCAGGAGGCGCAGACGGCGGGGAACATTTGACGCTCTTGACGGGGTTCGGGGGAACCGCCGCCACGCTGGGCTTTGCGGGCAGCACGGCAGCTGGCGCAACGGCCAGGCTCGTTGGTGAAGCCTTTTTCGGCGTAGAATTCCTGCTCGGAAGCCGAGAACAGGAACTCGCTACCGCACTCTTTACAGGTGAGGTACTTGTCTTGGTACATGAGAAATCCTCCTCGATATTCGTTTGCCCGTGCTAAGGAGGTACCGCATCCCATCACTTCCCTTAGCCGGTGGCAATCGAGAAGGGTATCGTCCATCCGTAAGCATCGCGAGCTTATTCTCAGTATAACCGATGAAATACTGGTTGGTAAAGAAAAAAACGGCGAGTGACATAAGATCTTCCACCTGTCCGCCTTTGGAATCACTGTCATATCGTCGCCCGGAAGTGAGTCTTTTTGCCCAAGCTGTACAAAGCCTTATCAACCCCAGAAGCATCTTGCTCCGAAGGCGTATTAACATGGAGAAGTAAGGAGGGGTCGAAGGAGGGTGCGAAACCTTATCGAGATCGGAAGTAAGCAAAAGGCCTTCCCTCTAAAAGGCGCGTCATCCAGGAGGGTCTTTTGTCACTTGGAGCGGTAGGGGCCTTTATCGACTGGTCGAGGATATCATAAATCTCGCCCAGCCGTTCCTTGGCGTGCTCATAACCGCGCTCAATACAGAGTTCCGCCTTGTCGAAATCGAACATGCCGATGCCCCCCACCTGGGGGCGGAGCACGAGATCGGCGTTTTGCGCTGTCCGTTTGGACTGGCTGGCCACGTTGATGGTGGTCACCCGGTGTACGATAGACATGAAGGTGTCAAAAGGCTCGTCAACGGGGTCGGCGAAAACGAGGTCGACAGCGATGACGATGTCGGCGCCGAGGGCGCGCGCGGCCGATGCCGGGCAGTTTTCCAGGATGCCGCCGTCGACGAAGAGATGGTTCTGGTACTCGACGGGCTGGAAGAGCAAAGGGATGGCGCAGCTCGCCTGGACGGCCCGGGCGACAGAGATGTCGGTAAAGACATCGGCGTCGGGCAAGGGCTCAGCCAATGGCTGGGACGAAAAGAGCGCCTGCCTTCCCCGCCGCAAATCGGCCGATAAGATGGCGACGGGGTTTTTGAGATCGGCCATCCGGGCGTCACCTGTTTTTTCGGCGATCAGTTCGAAGAGCTTTTTGCCTCGCACCAGACCCCGCGTCTGTACGTCATTGCGGAACAGTCTTCGCAAAAACTGGCCGTAGTCATAATCCAGGTAGCGCCGGTCGATCGTAGGGACCAGGTCCATCAGTTCCGGGGCGCTGTAGCCGTACCCATAGAGAGCGGCCACGATGGAGCCCGAGCTGGTTCCCGCCAGGCAATGGATGGGGATGCGCGCTTCTTCGAGGGCAAGCAGGATGCCCAGGTGGGCGCATCCGACGATGCCGCCGCCCCCCAGGGCGATGCCGATTTTGTTCAATGTTGTTGACCTCGCTATGGCTGTCTCGTTTTTTACGACGACAACTTCATTGTGTACAACGGCATGAGGGTTATACCGATTGGGCGCTATCGAGAAAGCGATGCCTTTGTTCTTTTTTGTTACCATTTTTTAACCTTTCGGCAACAAAACGATAAAACAGGGCTGGTAAAGTTTTTTTAATCAACTTTCTGCGCCAGTCGAAGTGTTTGAGAGGGTTGACCGTTATGTATGAATGGATCGGGAAAATCACGGCGGATGCGGGGCGCCTCGATGTCATCGGTCGATGGGCGGCCTGCTTGCCCCGACCGGTCGCGCTAGCCGCCTGCCAGATGCTGGGACGGGCGCTTTATGACCGGGCTGGCAGTGTGAGGGAACGGGTGAAGGCCAACATGGGCGAACTGTTGGGAGAACTGCAAGGCCACCCGAGGGGAGAGTCGTGGGGAGAATCACAGGGAGAATCAGGGGAAAGCCGATTGGAGGCCTGTTGCCGCGAGTACTTTCTGCACGGGGCGCTCGGGCTGTATGAGGTGCTGGTGGCTTTCTCTGATCCGAAACAGCGGTTGGATCGGTTTTTCACCATCGAGGGAGAAGAATACCTGGAGACAGCGCTGGCCTCGGGGCGGGGGGCTATCTTGTTTACCCCCCATCTCGGGAATTTTTTTTATTACTACTGGTTGCTGTCCCGGCGCTATCCCTGTCTGACTGTGGGGACCACCGACAGTCCTGAGATTCGCCCGGTCTATGAGCGCTTTCACCGGATGGGCTGCCGGGGCCTCGATTATGATGCCACATCGCCCTCCGAATTGGTTCGGAAACTGCGTCTGCACCTGGAGGAGAATGGGCTCGTCTTCTTGCATGGCGATTTCTGGCGTCCCCACTTTCCACAAGCCCATTTTTTCGGGCGTCCGACGCGCAGCCCCGGCGGAACAGCCCTGCTAGCCCTCGAAATGGGGGTCCCTGTGGTGCCCTTTTACGGACGCCGCATCCGGGGTTTTGAGCACCGCCTCGTCTTTTGTCCGCCCATCTACCTGCATAAGGAGTTTCGTCCCCACGAACGAACCGAGGCGACGAACCGCTTGAACCGATTGCTGGCGGAGATGATCGCCTGGGTTCCGGAACAGTGGTTTTACTGGTTCAATGTCCATGAGCGTTGGGAAAAGAGAGCGATGACAGGCGCCGCGACCGAAGGCGCAATGAGCCTTAAGCGCGAAAAAACGATGAGCGTTCATCGTGAAAACGCGGCGAACGGGGGGAGTGAAACCGCGTTGCGCGCCGGTTTCTCGCAAGGTTAATCAGTCCATAGAAAACGGAAATGAAACGTTTACGACGCCTCACTGCTGGGAGGCGTCGTTGTTTTTGTCCGGTGCTGTGATATTTGGCCTCGGCATAAGAATAGTCAGGTGTGGGAAGAGAAATCGCCGGCTTTGCGCCTTATCAGGGAGCAGCGTATCTGGAGATCAGCGTAATCAGGAGAACATCGTATCAGGGGAGGGGACGCTTCATGCGCAGGGAGGACTTCGAGCGGCTCTGCCGGAACTGGCCCTTCGGCAGAGGCCATGCCTTGGCGGGAGCGGTGCTGCCCCTGGTCCGCAGCCATCAGGCGGGGCGGGGCGGCGGGAAATTGCCGGTCATCTGGATCGAGACCTGTGACAGCGGCGACAACAACATCTCCTTCTTGAACACAGCCGCCCCTTATGTGGATCAGGTGTTTTCCGGGATGATCGACCTGATCTACAGCAACACCTTCATGGCGGCCCAGGGGGCAGACGCCCTCGCGCTGTTGCAGGATGCCCTCGTACGGGCCGGGCAGGGCCGCCGGCGTTACACCCTTGTCGTGGAGGGCGCCATCCCCCTGGGCGGGCGGGGGCGCTATGCGGTGATCGCCTGGACGCCTTCCGGTCCGTTGACGGCCTACGATGCGGTGCGGTGGCTGGGGAAGGAAGCCGAATACGTGGTTGCATTGGGGACCTGCGCCGCCTTCGGCGGTCCCTCGGCAGCCCGGCCGAACCCGACGGAGAGCGTAGGGGTCGGTGATGTGCTCGACCGAACGGTCATCAATGTGAGCGGCTGCCCCGTTAACCCTGACTGGTTCGTGGGGACGCTGGCCCACCTGCTCCTCTATGGGATGCCGGAACTGGATGAGCGGGGACGGCCGGTGCTCTTTTACGGCAGCACTGTTCACCGCCATTGCCAGCGGCGTTCCTACTTCGATCAGAAGGTCTTTGCGAAGCGGCTTGGAGACCGGGAGTGCATGTTTTCCCTGGGTTGCGCGGGGCCGAAGACCTATGCCGACTGCCCTTACCGCCTCTGGGTCGATCATGTCAGTTGGCCTGTGAAGGCGAACACGCCCTGCATCGGCTGCACCAACCCGGACTTCCCCGATGGGTCGACCCCCTTTTTTGCGCCCTTGCCCGAAAAAGCAGGGCAACAGGGAAAAGCCGGGCAGCCGTAATACTAAGGTGGGGGGATCAGGCATGTGTCCACAACGGGTGCTCTTCAGCCCGATCACGCGGCTCAGCGGCCTCCTGTCGGCCCAGGTCATCCTGGACGGCGGGCGTGTCGCTGAGGCTTATGTGTCCAGCCCCCTCTTTCGGGGATTCGAGTCGATCATGGGAGATCGCGCCGTGACCGACGCCGTTTACCTGACCCAGCGGGTCTGCGGGATCTGTTCGCTGGCCCATGGCGCCACGGCCAGCTATCTGCTCGATGAACTCTACGACAATGAGATCCCGGAAAACGCCCAGTACCTGCGCAACATCATGTATGGCGCCGACTTTTTGCAAAACCATATCCGGCATTTTTATCTCTTCAGCCTGCCCGATTTCGTTCAGATGCCGGACCGTCCGCCCTTTCTCCGGCAGAATCTCCTGGACGCGCGCTTCGACGGGGCGACGAACGAACGTCTGGCAGCCCATTATGGCGAGGCGATCCGGGCCGCCCAGAAAAGCCACCAGATCCTGGCGCTCTTCGGCGGCAAGGCGCCCCACCAGCACAGCTTCGTCCATGGCGGCGTCAGTGTGGCCCCGACGGCCGACAAGGTGGCCCAGGCCGGCGCCTTGCTGCAAGAGATCGAGGCATTCATACGGACGCGCCTGTTGCCCGATACGGATTTGATCGCGCGGGCCTACGGCGATTATTTTTATATCGGCCGGACGCCATTGCGGCTGCTCTCCTTTGGGCTATTCCGGTTTGGTCCGAAGAACGAGCGCTTCCTGTGGAAGGGCGGGGTGTTGACGGAGGGGGGAGTGACCACAGAGCCCCAGGTCAGATTGATCCGGGAGGAGGCGGCCCACAGTTGGTTCAGCCCCGTCGATGGGGCACTGGCGCCTGATCCCGATAAACCGGGCGGTTACAGCTTCGTCAAGACGGTGCGCTACGGCGGGGAGCCTTGCGAAGTGGGGCCGCTGGCGCGGATGCGGATCAACGGCTTTTACGACGGGGGGACGTCGACGATGGACCGGATCTGCGCCAGGTCGCTGGAGACGGCGCTGATCGCCGGCCTGATGCGGGAATGGCTTGGCCGCCTTGTCCCCGGGGAACCGCCGATCGCCCAAAAAAAGACGCCTGTCAAAGGGCAGGTGACCGCCGTCACTGACGCCATGCGGGGGGCGCTCCTGCACAGCGCCACGGTGGAAGCGGAGCGGGTGGTCCGCTATGACATTATCACGCCGACGGTGTGGAACTTCTCGCCGAAAGACCGGTCGGGGCGGCGGGGGCCGGTGGAATCGGCACTTGTCGGCACGGAGATCCCGCGGCCGGAGTGGACCTTCACCATGCTGGGGCGTATCATCCGCGCCTATGATCCCTGCCTGGCCTGTGGCACCCATATTATTGATTTGAAAAAAGATGCTTCGCCTTCCCGTTTGTTCGAATACCCGTTACAATAGAGTCAGGAGCTTGCTAGGAGGTGAATCCCCGGTTTTTCGGGGAGATAAGATGCGACTGCTGACTCGTTCGGACTTTGACGGCTTGGCCTGCGCGGCGCTGTTGATTGAACTCGGTCTCGTCGATTCCTTCAAATTCGTCCACCCCAAGGACATGCAGGATGGGCTGATTGAGGTCAATGAAAACGACATTATCGCCAACGTTCCCTATGTTCCCGGTTGCGGCCTCTGGTTCGACCACCACTCCTCCGAGGAGGAGCGGGGCAGTTTGAAGGCGCAGTACAAGGGGATGTCCCGGCCGGCGCCGTCCTGCGCCCGCGTCATCTATGATTACTACGGCGGGCGGGAAAAGTTCGGCCCCGATTTTGACGCCCTCATGGCTGGTGTGGACAAGGCCGATTCGGCCCAGTTCACCATCGATGAGGTCTTAAACCCCACAGGCTGGGTGTTGCTCTCCTTTGTCATGGATCCCCGCACCGGCCTCGGCCGTTTCCGCAATTTCACCATCAGCAACTACCAGTTGATGGAGAAGTTGGCCCATGAGATCCGCCATAAGTCCATCGAGGCGATCATGGAGGATCCCGATGTGAAGGAGCGGGTGGAGCTCTACTTTGAACAGGCGGAACGGTTCAAGGAGATGGTCAAGGCGCACTCGACTGTGCAGCAGAACGTGCTGATCACCGACCTGCGCGGTGTCGATCCCATCTACTCGGGCAACCGCTTCATCCCCTACGCCTTGTTCCCGGAAGTCAACATCAGCATCTGGAGCGTCAAGGGCAAGCTGGACAACTGTGTCTTCACCTGCGGCAAGTCGATCTTCGACAAGTCCTCGGCGGTGAACATCGGTTCCATCATGCTCAAGTACGGCGGCGGCGGCCACTTCAATGTGGGCACCTGCCAGGTGGTCCATGACGAAGCGGAAGCGACTTTGCAAGCGCTGGTGGCGGCTTTTCGGGACAAGTAAAGAAAATCTGCTTGTATGAATGAAAAAGTGGAGATGCCGTTGCTGGGCATTCTCCACTTTTCGTTATGAAACGCTATTTTTTGTCATCGCCTGCGTCCTGGGTCGGCAAGGAAACAGCAAGTTCGGAGGCAGGACAGCACCGTATGCTTGCTTTTTTTATTTCCGGGATTGCCAGCGCCAGGCTGTCTCGATGATCACAGACAGATCAGCATAGCGGGGTCGCCAGCCCAGTTCGGCCATGGCTCGGGCGTTGGAGGCGACGAGGACGGCAGGGTCGCCGGGACGGCGCGGCTCGATGCGCAGCGGGATGGGATGGCTGGTTACCCGGCGGGCGGTCTCGACGACCTGCAAGACGGAAAAGCCCTGGCCGTTGCCGAGGTTGCAGACGCCGGAAGGGCGCCCGGCGGCGAGCGCCTGCAGGGCCAGCACATGGGCGTCGGCCAGGTCGCTCACATGGATGTAGTCGCGGATGCAGGTGCCGTCCGGGGTGGCATAGTCGTCGCCGAAAAGGGAGAGGAATTCCCGCTCTCCTTGGGCCACCTTAAGCACGTTGGGGATGAGGTGGGTCTCCGGGTCGTGCTGTTCGCCGCTGCGGCCTTCCGGATCGGCGCCGGCCACGTTGAAGTAGCGGAGCGCCATCCACTTCAGCCCGTGGACGCGCGCAAACCAGGGGAGCATCGCTTCGATCAGTTGTTTCGACAGACCGTAAGGGTTGGTCGGGCGAACGGGGTGGTCTTCCGGGATAGGGACCTGATCCGGTTCGCCGTAGACGGCGGCGGTGGAGGAGAGGACAAAGCGCTTGACGCCGGCTTCCGCCATGGCCTGGAGTAGCGCCGTCGTCTGTCCCGTGTTGGCGAGAAAATAGCGCCCCGGATCCTGCATGGATTCGCCGACAAGGCTTTTAGCGGCAAAGTGCAGGACGCCGTCGATACTGTGCGTATGGAAAATCTCTTGGAGCAATCCAGCGTCGCCCACATCGCCCTGGTAGAAGGGGACGCCTTTCGGGGCGAGCGCTCGATGCCCGGTGGTCAGATTGTCGAGGATAACCACCTCCGCCCCTGCCGCCAACAAGGCCAGGGCGGTATGGCTGCCGATATAGCCGGCGCCGCCTGTGACGAGGTATTTCATAGACTTCCCGCCTCCGTTGCATCGTATTTTCTGAGACAATGCCGGCCATTGGCCGGCGTTCCCTTTTTGTATCGTCCTTCTATCGATTTTTCTGATGTCAAACATCGTCAACGGTAATTTTACAACTGCCTTGTCGAGGCATTACCATAATGCCTGGATGAGGAGGGATGACATGCAATACCGATGGACGACCGGCGGGATTCTGTTGACGGCGTTGCTGGCGCTGTCGGCCCAACAAATGGTTCGCCTTTTTCCTTTCACCGTATTCGGCGCGTTGGTCTCAGCCATCCTGCTGGGGATGGCGGTACGCGCTGCGGCGGGTGACCGGCTGGTTCCCTTGAAACCCGGCTTCGCTTTCTCGGCGAAGGTGTTGCTGCGGCTCGGCATCATTCTCATGGGGGTGCGGCTCAATCTCGCCGATATCGCCGCTGCCGGGTGGCGGATGCTGGCGCTTGACCTGTCTGTGATCGTCTTTGCGGTGACGGTCATTCATTTCCTCGGGAAGAGGCTGTCTGTGGAAGAACGGCTGACAACGCTGATCGCTGTCGGGACCGGCGTGTGCGGCGCCGCAGCGATCGGCGCGGCCGCCCAGGCGGTAAAGGCCAAAGACGAAGAGGTGGCCGTGTCGGTGACGCTGATCTCCCTGCTGGGCACCCTTTTCACGGTTATGTATACGATCCTGCTGCCGGTGCTTGCCCTGTCTCCCCAGCAGTACGGGACCTTTGTCGGCGCGACGCTCCATGAGATCGCCCATGTGGTCGCGGCGGCGGCGCCGGCCGGCGCGATCGGCAGCGACCAGGCCATCCTGGTGAAACTGGGCCGGGTGATCCTCTTGGCGCCCGTCGTCATGGCCCTTGACTGGTATTATCGAGGGCGCGCCGGCAGGGCAGACGGTGGGGTTGGCAGCGGCGGTGTCGGGGCTGCGGATGAGGGCGAGCCCAACGGTAAGCGTAACGACAAGCCCAAGGACAAGCCCCGGCTGCCGGTTCCCTGGTTTGTATTGGGCTTCCTAGTCATGGCCCTGCTGAACACCTATCATGTCTTTTCGCCGGCGCTCACCGCCGGATTGGTCACCGCCAGCTTGTTTCTGTTGGCCATGGCGATGGCCGGGATGGGATTGAATGTATGGGCCGGCGATTTCAAGCGAGTGGGCGCTGCGCCGGTGCTGATGGGACTGGGCGGTTCCATCCTGCTCAGCTTGTTCGGGCGCTTCGGCATGATCCTCCTCGGGCTGTAGGCTCTCTCAGGCTGTAGACCCTCCTCGGGATGTAAAAACGCCTACGGCTGCAGCGCTTCCTCGGCCTGCAATCCCGATTCGGGCGATTCCGGCGCGATGATCCGGTTGCGGATAAAGTCCAGAAAGGAATCCACCGCCAGGGTCGTGAACTTCTCGCGGTGATAAAAGAGCGTAAAGGTCCGGTCGATGCGCCCCTCTGCCAGGGGGATGATCGCCAGGGCATTCTGGGCGACTTCCTCCATGACAGCGAATCGGGAGAGGACGGAGAAGCCAAGTCC
Organism: Heliomicrobium undosum; assembly: GCF_009877425.1. Classification (NCBI taxonomy): domain Bacteria; kingdom Bacillati; phylum Bacillota; class Clostridia; order Eubacteriales; family Heliobacteriaceae; genus Heliomicrobium; species Heliomicrobium undosum. The sequence goes on from NZ_WXEY01000018.1 coordinate 28,617, forward strand.
GGCTTTCACAGCCTCCTTGATCGCCTGGGTGCTGCCCAGTTCCATCACCACCTGCAGATCGTCTGGCCGGGCGCCGTGGGATTCGAGAAACTGTTCAAAAAAACGGCGCGTTCCCGACATGGGTTCTCGCAGCACCCAGCGGCGCTGGAAGAGTTCCGCCAGGGAAAGGGGCGCGCTGTTGGCGAAGTCTGCCGGCCCGACGATCACCAGTTGGTCGCCACCGCAGGGAAAGGGGATGAGCACGCCGGGGAGTTGGTCCGGGCTTTCAATGAATCCCAGATCCAATTGTCCCGTGACGACCATAGCGGTGATTTGATCTGAATTGTACACGTCCATGGTGATGGAAACCCGTGGGTGGGTCTGCCGGAAGAGGACGAGCAGTTTGGGCAGCAGATACTCGCCGATGGTCAAGCTGGCGCCGATGCGAAGTAGTCCGCTGATATCCTGTGTCAGTTCCTGCATGGCGTTGCGCGCGCGTCCATAGAGTTGTTCCAATTCGACGGCAAAGGGGTAGAGCGTCTTGCCGGCGGTCGTGATCAACAGTCGCCGGTGAAGGCGGTCAAAGAGCTTGACGGAAAAGTGGGCCTCCAGGTTCAGGATCTGCTGGCTGACGGCCGACTGGGTCATATGCAGTTCCTGCGCCGCCAGGGATATGCTGCCTCTGTCAACGACCGTTTTAAAAATCGACAGTTGGGTGTCGAGCATGGCGATACCTTCTCCTTACCGGATGCGTCGCCTTGAATCAGACGGGCTTGGGCTGTCTTGCCGTATTTTGTCTCGTTAATAGTATACCGTTGCTTTCACGTAGGAGCATCACCGGCTTTTCAAGACCAATCTACATATTCCTGAAGGAGTTTGTAGATTTTTCTCGAAGAGACGATAAAAATGGGAAATTAGGAACGCGAGAAGGAATGCGATTCGTGCGTCAGGCTTAACCATTTTGGGTTCAAGCCTTTTTCTATTTTGACGCCTTTTTGGGTTCCCGGTGATTCGAAAGGCTTGAGCGATGTCCTACAGAAACCGGAGGGTTTCCTCTTGAATATTCGCGCATGGTTCCGCGACCCCCGTCAAACCTGGTGGGAAAAACTGCTTCCGTTGCCGATCACGAAACGGTTTTACTTGGCCATGGTGCTGCTTGTCCTTTTCCATACATTCCTGCTGAGCGGGATCGTTCACATGGGGTTTTTGAAGAAAGAGCGCTTTGAGCGGTCGAACGATCTCGTCGCCGCCGCCGTAGAGTTGGAGAAGCGGGCTTCCTCCGAGCGGTGGCAAGGGGTGACCGACGACATCTCACGGATGTATCCCGGTTTGACGATCGGGTACTACTCGGGAGAGCAGAGTGAGTTTCTCGCTTTGAGTCGCCATGAGCAATACCGCATCCGTGTGCTGGATTATATTTTTCCCCTGCGGAGTGTAGACTTTTCGAGTTTCTCGAAGCAGGAACGAGCAGATTTTGTATCCTACGTGACAGTGCCTGCTCCGGAGGGGTCTGGGCCAAGCGGACCGGTTTTCATGGGATGGTGGAACACCCCGGTCCTCGGCCTGGTTCAGCCGGTTCCTGGCGAGGAATCGGTCTATTGCATGGCTTTCGTCCGGTTGAGAGACTTTCATATACCCGTGGTGCTGCGGACAGCCGAGGTGATTTTGATAGAAACCATCCTGGCGGGAATGCTGATCGCCTGCGCCTGGCGGATTTTCAGCCGTTTTCGCGAGGAGATCGAGGGTTTTGGCCTGGCCGCTATGGTGGATGACGATGACGTGTCGCCGAATGTGCTCCCGGAATTGAATCCGCTGGTCGATAAGGTGCGCGCGAACTCGCGCCATATCCGGCGGGTGAAGCGAAACCTCGCCCGGGAGGTGACCAAACGGATGCAGGCCGTCAACGCACTGACCACGTCGGAAGCGAGATTCGCCAAAGCCTTTCACGCCAATCCCCACCCCATGTGCATCACCTCGATGGAGGATGGACGCTTCATAGAAGTCAACGAGAGCTTCCTGCAAGCCACCGGGTATGAACGGGACGAGGTGATCGGGCAACGGTTGCCGGAACTGGGTCTCATCGGAGAAGAGGCCGGCGGATCGGTTCCGGACAGACTCCCCGCAGGCGCCTTGGCCGCAAGCGACTCCGCCCCAGGCGCCCCCGCCCCAGGCGCGTTTCGCAATATAGAGCGCAAGATTACCGTCAAAAGGGGAGAGGCCCGGATCTGGCTCGTCTCGGCAGAGGTGATCCAGTTGGAGGGGCGCGGCTGCCACCTCTATTCGGTCAACGATATCACGGAGATCCGCAAGTTGGAAGGGGAGTTTGCCCGCCTCGACCGGCTGAATCTGGTGGCGCAGATGGCTGCCGGTATCGGCCATGAGATCCGCAACCCCATGACGACGGTGCGCGGTTTTCTTCAGATCCTGGGGGCAAAAGGCGAGTTGGCGCCCCATAGAGAGCACTTTGACCTGATGATTGAAGAGCTTGACCGTGCCAACTCGATCATCTCCGAGTTTTTGTCCCTGGCCAAACATAAGGTGGAGGATCTCCGGTTGCAGGATTTGAACACCATCATCCAGGCGCTCTATCCCCTCCTGGAGGCGGACGCCTCTTTAGGCAAAAAAGCCATCCGGCTGGAACTGGGCCACATTCCGGAAACATATCTGGGGGAAAAGGAGATCCGCCAGTTGGTGCTCAACCTGGTTCGCAACGGTCTCGAAGCGATGGGGGAAGGCGGGGAACTGACCATCCGCAGCTATAGTGAAGACGATGCGGTGGTGCTGGCCGTTTGCGATCAGGGAAGCGGGATCAGCCCCGAGGCGTTAGCCCAGTTGGGCACCCCCTTCTTCACGACGAAGGAACAGGGAACAGGGCTGGGGCTGGCGGTCTGCCAGAACATTGTCGTCCGCCATCAGGCCTGCATGTCCGTAGAAACGGCGCGCCATGGAACCACTTTTTTTGTACGCTTTCCCTGTAGCGTTGATTTTTCTCAATCATCTCTTTCCGCCGTGAACAACTTCCATTATACTGGTTTCTAACGGGAAAAATCATAGCCTGACCGACCACTCGAACATCCGCGAAGCCTTAGCGAACGAAGCCGATACATCGAAGGATCATCACATAACATAAATACGGAGCGTGGTTGCCTGTGGCGCGGATCCTGATCGGCGAAGACAATATCGCAAACTGCGAGTTGTTAAAAAAAATCCTGAGCCCCCAGGGCCATCGGGTCTTCATTGCGCACAATGGACGGGATGTGGTGGAGATGGCTAAGCGTCTCCAGCCGCCTCCGCAGTTGCTGCTGCTCGACATCATGATGCCCATCATGGACGGTTTCCAGGCGATCGCCGAGTTGCAGCGCGATTGGCGGACCAAGTCTATCCCGATCATGATGGTCACCTCCAGCGGCAACACGGTTGACGTGTTGCGCTCCAAGTCGGCCGGCGTGGTCGGATATATCCTGAAGCCCTATGAGCCCAAGGTGCTGATCGAGCGGATCGACCAGATCGTCGGCAAGGAGGCGCCGGAAAAGGCGCAGCCGCTCAGCAAAACCTTCTCGGCCAGCGATCTTCTGGAGGCAGAAGAATAAGGCAAAACCGCCCTTTCCGGCGTAAACTGCGGAAGGGCGGTTTTTATTGACAGTATATTTTCGGCGGACGGTTTTACAGGGCTTCACTGACGATGACGGACCAGTCTTTTCCTTTGTAGGCGTTGTACCCTCGTGTCCGGGCGTATCCGAAGATCTGCAGCTTGCCGTTGCCGTCCTGCTCGATGGTGAAGCCGTAGGTCTCGCCGGCCATGGCCTTTTGCGCCGCCTGCAGGTGGCTGAGGTTTTTCTGCAGGATCCCGGCGCGGTTGCGGGCGCCGATGACCACACCGGCCTTGTTGATGACGAAGATGTCGCCGGTGCTGCCGGTGCGCGCCGAATCGATGATATCATAAATAAAGTTCCAGTTGAATCGGGTGGAAAAGACGCCCAGCACGTTGCCGTCTTCATCGCGAACGGGGCAGGAATAGGCGATCGTGTGGCCTTTGACAGCCTCAGAGTAGTACATGTCGGATACGTATACGTCGTTGCGGCGCATCGTTTCGGCAAACCACCCCCGGCTCGACATGTCCAGGCCAATGACCGACTTGTCCACGCCGGAGGCGACGATCCGTCCGGCCCGGTTGACCAGATACAGGTCATAATAGACCTCATAGATGTCGACGATTTTTTTCATCAACGCCGTCGCGCTGTCTACATTGGCCGGCGTCTCTTCGCGGAGACAGGCTTTAATCTTGTCGAAGGTGGCCCAGGCCTGCACGTCGCAGTTGCGTTCGAAGAGGTTGCGATCGATCTTATCGATCGTATCGTAGGCCACATCGGCGGTGCGGACGGCGATGACGTCGTTCGCCTTGCTCTGGATGTTGCCGATCAGGTCGGTGCTCTCTTTCGTGGCAGCAAAGCTGCGGTCAGCCAACTTCTTGATCTCGGCTGCGACGACGCTGAACCCGCGGCCCGCTTCGCCTGCGCGTGCGGCCTCGATGGCGGAATTTAAGGCCAAAAGGTTCGTCTGCTTGGTGATGTGGTCGATGGTCTTCACTACTTTTCCCATCTCGTTGTTCGCTTCTTTGAGTTGATGAAGCAGTTGGGACACATCCATGGTATGCGCGGTTTCATTCGCCATCGCGGCTCTCCCTCTCTTCCCCTTTAAGGACTTACACAAATGGTGTACCTCGATTATGCCATATCCGTTGGAATCGGAATAGGTCGATAAGAGGGCTTTTTTAAAAATGGCATGCTTGTCGAATAAATAACATATGGGTTGATTCTTGACACTGTCCAGCCATCAAGCGGATAATCAACTTATTGAGAAAATGAGAGAAAACACGGGCTGAAAAAATAGGAATGCGTGGGGAGAAGAGTATGGAGATTAAATCGATTAAAAAGCTGAAGCTCTACGGGTTTAACAACTTGACCAAGACACTGAGCTTCAACATGTATGATATCTGTTACGCCAAAACGCCGGAACACCGCAAGGCCTATATCGAGTATATCGACGAGGAGTACAACTCGGAGCGCCTGACCAATATTTTGATCGAAGTGGCAACATCATCGGCGCGAACATTCTCAATATCGCCAAGCAGGATTACGATCCCCAGGGCGCCAGTGTAACCATGCTGATCTCTGAGGGCAAGGTCGAGCAGGACGCGGAAAATGGGCAGGGCAACGGGAACACAAATGAGACCGTGAACGAGTTCGAAAATGGAGACGGGAGCGAAGATGCGGAAGGCGAGGACTGCGCCACCCTCATCCCCAATGCCGTAGCGGCCCACCTGGACAAGAGCCACATCACCGTGCACACCTACCCGGAAAGCCATCCGGACAAGGGGATCAGCACCTTCCGGGCCGACATCGACGTATCCACCTGTGGCATGATCTCGCCGTTGAAGGCGTTGAACTACCTGATCAACAGCTTCAGTTCCGATATCGTCATCGCCGACTACCGGGTGCGCGGTTTCACCCGCGATGTGAGCGGGAAAAAATATTTCATCGACCACAAGATCAACTCGATTCAGAATTACATCGCCAAGGAAACGCGGGAACTCTACCAGATGATCGATGTGAACGTCTATCAGGACAACATCTTTCACACCAAGATGTTGCTGAAGGAATTCGACCTGGACAATTATTTATTCGGAACAGCCAAAAAAGAATTACTGCCTGGCGAAAAGAAAAAGATCAAGCAACGCGTGAAGAAAGAGATGTATGAGATTTTCTCGGGGCGGAACATTCCCAAGGTGTAAAGGGAGGCGATGATGATCATCGACTGGGAGTCCCTGAAGGCGATCGATGTGCTGGCCTCCTTGCCGGAGGAGGTCTTACAGCAGTTGGCCGGGCGGGTGGGGGAACGGGTGTTGAAAAAACGCCAGCCCCTCTTGCAGGAGGGGGAGCCGGCTGACGCCGTCTATTTCCTCCATGAGGGCAAGGTGCGGTTGGCCAAGATGAACCCCGACGGCCAGGAGAAGGTGGTGTCGATCGTCGACCCCGGCGACATCTTCGGTGAGATCGTCGCTTTCGATCCGGGGCCGAGCCCTTACACGGCGGAGACGATGGAACCGGCCCGGGTGAGCCGGCTGCCCCTGGAGGAGTTCCGGCAGTTGGTGGCCGACCACCCGCCGCTGGCCGCGGCCTGCCTGCAGGTGGAGGCGCGGCGGCTCCGCCAGGCTTATCGCCATATGAAGAATCTCGCCCTCCTCGACACCTATGGCCGGGTGGCGGCGCGCCTCTTCAAGCTGGCCCATGATTATGGCGTCCCCGACAGCCGGGGAACCCGTATCGATTTTAATCTGACTCGGCAGGAACTGGCCCAGATCGTGGGCACCTCGCGGGAAACGGTCTCCCGCATCCTGGCTGAATACGAGCGCCTGAAGATCCTGGAAGTGGAGCGCCAGCAGATCGTCATCTGCGACCTGGAGGAGTTGAAGCTGCGGGCCACCGGTGGACGCTGAATAAAAAGGGACAAGCATGCCCCTGTACGATCCTAAGATCACAAATTCCCGGGAAAAATGGTTGCAGGCGGGAGGAAACCGCCGTCTGTCACCGAATTGTTAAGGCAATTTTATAGGAAAGAGGGCGTTCGGATGAAAAAGGACGTGCTGGTATCGGTCCTGGGAACCCAAAGGAACGACGTTGGGGAAACAGACACCATCCATCTCGTCACCGAAGGCAAGATGTTCATCAAGCCCAACTCCTATTATATCGTCTATAACGAATCTGAAATTTCCGGGATGGAAGGGACTACGACCTCCCTGAAGATCGAAACGAACCGGGTGACCCTGAACCGCATGGGTCGCTCGGAACTGAAACAGACCTTCGAGGAAGGCGTCCTCAACGAGTCGGTCTATGTCACCCCTTATGGCAGCATGCACATGGGCGTCATCCCCTCCAAGGTGCAGGTGGACCTCGGTGATAAAGGCGGCTCCATCAATTTGGAATATGAACTGCAGTTTGATCAGCGCAAGCTGAGCGACAACTCCCTCTTGATTACTGTGAAGGAGGAAAATAGATTCAGTGAACTTCGTTGAAGATATTCGCCGCCGCATCACGGCCGCCGTCGCCCAAGCGCTGGAAGAGGCGCGCAAGGCCGGAGAAGTGGCCTTTACACAAGTGCCGGCCTTTGTTCTGGAAGTGCCCCGTGAAAAACAGCATGGCGATTTTGCCACCAATGTGGCCATGTTGATGGCCCGGGAGGCCCGCATGAACCCCCGCCAACTGGCGGAGAAGATCGTCGCCCGCATCGACCGAGGCGATTGGCTGAAGGACATTCAAGTGGCCGGTCCGGGCTTCATTAATTTCACCTTGAACCACGCATGGCTCTACCCCGTCCTCCCGGCGGTCCAGCAGGCTGACGACGCTTATGGCGCTTCGGACGCCGGCGCCGGACGGCGGGTGCAGGTGGAGTTCGTCAGCGCCAACCCGACAGGCCTCTTGCACATGGGCAACGCCCGCGGCGCCGCCCTCGGCGACACCCTGGCCAACCTGCTCCGCCTGGCTGGCTTTGATGTGCAAAAGGAGTTTTACATCAACGACGCCGGCAACCAGATCGAAAACTTTGCTAAATCGCTAGAGGCGCGTTATCTGCAACTCCTGGGGCGCGACGTGCCCTTTCCCGAGGAAGGCTACCATGGCGAGGATATCGTTGAGACGATGCGCGGCCTCATCGCCAAAGATGGCGACAAATACCTGAACATGGAGTCCTCCCTGCGCCGGGAGATGCTCGTCAAGTACGCCCTGCGGGAGAAACTGGACGCCATCCGCCAGACCCTGGAGCGCTTCGGCGTCGTCTATGATGTCTGGTTCTCCGAGCAGTCCCTCCATGACTCCGGCGCCATCCAACAGACACTCGAAACGCTGCGCGCCAACGGCTACATCTATGAAAACGAAGGCGCCCTCTGGTTCAAGGCGACGGCCCTCGGCGAGGAGAAGGACGAGGTGCTCGTCCGTTCCAACGGCATCCCCACCTACTTCGCCGCCGACATCGCCTACCACAAGAACAAGTTCGACCGCGGCTTCGACTGGGTGATCAACATCTGGGGCGCCGACCACCACGGCCACGTCTCGCGGATGAAAAACGCCGTCAAGGCTGTCGGATACGACCCGAAGAAACTCGATGTCATCCTGATGCAACTGGTGCGCCTCTACAAGGGCGGCGAGATCGTCCGCATGTCCAAGCGGACCGGTCAGTACATCACCCTCGACGAACTGGTTGAGGAAGTCGGCAAGGACGCCGCCCGCTTCTTCTTCGTCATGCGCGGCGCCGACTCCCACCTTGACTTCGACCTGGACCTGGCCAAGAGCCAGTCCTCGGAAAACCCCGTCTTCTATGTCCAATACGCCCACGCTCGCATCTGCTCCATCCTGCGCACCGCCCAGGAAGCCGGCTACAGCGTGCCTCAGGGTCAACAGAACGATTCCGGCCTCGACCTGGCCGTCCTCGATCACCCCGCCGAGATCGCCCTGATCCGCAAGATCGCCGACCTGCCTGACGAGGTTGCCCGGGCGGCCACCCAGATGGAGCCCCACCGCATGGCCCGCTACGCCCAGGACCTGGCCGCCCTCTTCCACAGCTTCTACACCCACTGCCGCGTCCTCACCGACGAGAAGCCCCTCCGCGACGCCCGCCTCCTCCTCGTCGACGACTCGCGCGTCGTCCTCCGCAACGTTCTCCACTGCATGGGTTTGACAGCACCGGAGCGTATGTAGTATAGTCAAGTGTAAAATACTAGAAGGACCGCGTCGACGATATCGAGGGAGTGCTGCAGAGTGTCCGAACCCATCACCACCGTCAACACCGGCCGCCGGGTCACCGAAATGGATGTGCTCTTTCAACTGCTGAAGGAGAAAGGGGAAAACACCCACTTCCGCGGCCTGATCGTGCAGGCCTTGGCCCGCATCGGCTACGAAGACCCCGAGGATTCCAAATCGATTGCCGCCATCTACACCCAGATGAACCTGGATATGCGCTTCGTCCACTTCGGCAACGGCCTCTGGGGCCTGCGCAACTGGGCGCCGGCCAAAACGGGACGGCGCATCCCGACCATCTCCTTGCTCAACAAGACCGTCGAATATGAAGACGGCGAGAGCGGCGACGATGAGGATTATGATGATCGCGACCATGACTACGGTCGGGTCCGAGATGATGACTGGGAGCGAGCTGAATAAGCTCGCTTTTTGTTGATCCTTTGACACTCTTTGGGTAGAATAGATGGAGTGTAAAACCCGAACCGGAGTGAACGGTCGAAGAGAAAGCAGGCATGGAAATGCAAACGAAGTTCATTTTTGTCACCGGCGGCGTCGTGTCTTCCCTGGGCAAAGGGATTACGGCCGCTTCCCTCGGCCGCCTGCTCAAAAGCCGCGGCCTCAAAGTGGCCATCCAGAAGTTTGACCCCTACATCAACATCGACCCGGGCACCATGAGCCCTTATCAGCATGGCGAGGTCTTTGTCACTGACGACGGGGCGGAAACAGACCTGGATCTGGGCCATTATGAGCGCTTTGTCGATATCAGCCTGACCAAGGCCTCCAACGTGACCACCGGCAAGATTTACTGGTCTGTCATCTCGAAAGAACGCAAAGGCGAGTTTCTCGGCGGGACCGTCCAGGTCATCCCCCACATCACCAACGAGATCAAGGAGCGGGTCCTGCGGGTGGCTCGCGAGAGCAACCCTGACGTGGTGATCACCGAGATCGGCGGCACCGTCGGCGATATCGAGTCCCTGCCCTTCCTGGAAGCGATCCGCCAGATGAAGTCGGACATCGGCAAGGAGCGTGTCGCCTACATCCATGTGACGCTGATGCCCTTCATCTCCAGCGCCGGCGAACTGAAGACGAAACCGACGCAGCACTCTGTCAAGGAGCTGCGCAGCATCGGCATCCAGCCTGATGTGATCGTCTGCCGGACGGAAAAGGCCTTCCCGAAGGAACTGGAAGAGAAGATCGCCCTCTTCTGCGACATCGAGCCGGAAGCGGTCATCCAAAACGTCGACTGCGAGACCATCTACGAAGTGCCCCTTCTGCTGAAAAAAGAGGGCCTCGACGACATCATCATTGAAAAATTGAACCTGCAGTGCGGCGAGCCCGATCTGAAGGACTGGGAGGCCCTGGTCCAAAAAATCAAGAACCCCCAGCGCCAGGTCACCATCGGCCTCGTCGGCAAGTATGTCGCCCTGCCCGACGCCTATATGAGCGTCGCCGAGTCGCTGCGCCACGCCGGTCTTTTCCATGACGCCGCCGTCAAGATCAAGTGGATCTACTCGGCCGATCTGGAAGGCGCCGATCCGGAAGAGTTCCTCTCTGATGTGGACGGCATCCTCGTGCCCGGCGGCTTCGGCGACCGCGGCATCGAAGGCAAGATTACGGCCCTTCGCTACGCCCGGGAAAAGGGCATCCCCATGCTGGGCATCTGCTTAGGGATGCAGTTGGCTGTCATCGAGTTCAGCCGTAACGTGTTGGGCTGGCAGGATGCCCACTCCAGCGAGTTCGCTGAAGCGACAGAGCATCCTGTCATCGACCTCCTGCCGGAGCAGAAGGACGTGGAGGAGAAGGGCGGCACCATGCGCCTGGGCATCTGGGCATGCCGCCTGAACCGCAACACCAAGGCTTGGGACGCCTATCAGGAAGAGGTCATCTACGAGCGGCACCGCCACCGCTACGAATTCAACAACAACTTCCGAGCTGCCCTGGAAAAAGGCGGCATGACCATCTCCGGCACCTCGCCCGACGGCCGGCTCGTGGAAGTCATCGAACTGGCTGACCACCCTTGGTTCGTCGCCTCCCAGTTCCACCCCGAATTCAAATCCCGGCCCAATCGGCCTCACCCCCTGTTCCGGGACTTTATCAACGCCGCATTGGACAAGCACGAACAGCATCAGTCATAATCGGATACAGACGGAAAAAATCGGAGGCCTTTTCGCAGTCCTTTTTGAGGGTTCGGAAAGGTCTCCTCAGTTATGAGCGGGAAAACAGAAAGGGGAATACCCAACTTGAACGTTCGCGAACTGGATATCCAGGATAAGGAGCGTTTCAACCGATTTATGGCGGAGCACCCGAAAGGTCATGTGCTCCAGTCCTGGGAGTGGGGCGATGTGAAGTCCCGCACCGGCTGGCATCCGCACCGGCTGATGGTGGAGGAAGCGGGGACGCCGGTGGCGGCCGTCTCCATCCTCAAGCGGCGCATCCCGGCGCTGGGCAAGCATATCTTTTACGCGCCCCGAGGTCCGGTTATCGATCCGGCGCGCCCCGACGCAGCCGATCGGTTGCTGGAAGGGATCGAGGCGCTGGCCCGGCGGGAGAACGCCGTTTTTTTGAAGATCGATCCCGATGTCATCGACCCGGCGCCGGCATGGACCGATTACCTCCGTTCGCGTGGCTTTCGCCTCGTCGACAAGGGCGAGGGTTTTGAGGGTGTCCAACCGCGCTTCGTCTTCCGCCTCGACATATCGGACGACCTGGACCAGGTCTTCGCGCGTTTTCATCAAAAAACGCGCTACAACATACGTCTGGCTGAGAAGAAGGGCGTCGTCATCGACGAGGACTGCGGCAAGGAGGAACTCCCCGTTTTTTACAAGGTCCTGAAGGAAACCTGCGAGCGGGACAACTTCCTCGTGCGCGCCTACTCCTACTTTGAGGACATGTGGGACAACCTGGTCCCTGCGGGGATGGCCAAGCTCTTCATCGCCCGCTATCAGGGGGAGGTCATCGCCGGAACGCTGGCCTTCATCCTCGGCGACAAGGCCTGGTACATTTACGGCGCCTCGTCGAACCGCCACCGCAACGTCATGCCCAACTACCTGATCCAGTGGAAAATGATCTGCTGGGCCAAGGCCAACGGCTGCACCCTCTACGATTTTCGCGGCGTCCCCGGTCATGTCGGCGAAGACCATCCCCTTTACGGCCTGGTCCGCTTCAAGCGCGGTTTCAACGGCGACTATGTGGGCTTTATCGGTGAATATGATCGGGTATACCAGCCCTTTTTCTATCACTTCTGGAACGTGGCCGAGCCCATGTACCAAAACCTCGTCCGCAAGCTTCTCTCCCGCCGGAAGGGATCGTAAAGCCAAGGAGGCCGAAGACCGATGAACGTAATTCGCCCGCAGGGCGCTGGCGCCGAAGAAATGCGACGGGATGAAGCTGCCCGGGGGTTGGGTTGCTGGGTCGAGGTCGATATGGACGCCCTGGCCCACAACGCGCGTTCGATCCGGCAGTATCTCGGCGATGAAAAGATCTTTTACGGCGTCGTCAAGGCCAATGCCTACGGCTGCGGCATCGTCGAGTGCGCCCGCTGCCTCGTTGAGAACGGCGTCGACCGGCTGGCCGTCACCCATGTGAGCGAAGGCGTCCAACTGCGCCGGAGCGGCATCGATGCGCCCATCCTGGTGATGGCCCCCTTTACGGCGGAAGAAGCGGGCGATCTGGTCCGTTTCGGTCTGACGGCCAGTGTGAGCGCCGTCGATAGGGCCTTGCTGATCGCCCAGGAAGCCCGGCGTCAGGGCCGGCGGGGGCTGCCTGTCCACATCAAGGTGGAGACTGGTCTGGGGCGGACGGGGGTTGTTGCCTCCGATGCGCCGCTGCTGGTGGCGGCCATTGTAGGCCAAGACGAGTTGTACCTGGAAGGGGCATTCACCCACCTGGCCACGGCGGCGACCGGCGATGTCCGCCATGTCCACCGCCAGGTCGCCCGCTTCCGGGAGACAGTGGCCGCCATGGAGGCCTACGCGGGCTTCTCGATCCCGGTCAAGCATGTGGCCAACTCGGCGGCGGCCATGGCCTTCCCTCAGTACCACTTTGACGGGGTGCGCATCGGCACCCTGCTCTACGGACAGCCGGCGGGACCAGTGGCCGCCGGTCTGGCCTTGCGCGATGTCTGGAGGTTGAAAGCGCGGGTGGCCCATGTGTCCACCCTGCCGCCGGGGCACGGCGTCGGTTACGGTCGCGCCTTCGTTACCAAGCGCGAGACCCAGGTGGCCGTCTTGCCTGTCGGCTATGTGGATGGCTACCAACTCGAACCGGTCAGCATGCCGGTGAGCCTCTGGGACCTGGCCAAGGTGCTGGTGAAGACATCGGCCGCTTACTTCGGCCTCGGTCCGACGGCCCGGTCGGCCCGCATCGGCGAACGGCGCGCGCCGGTGCTTGGCAAAGTGGCCATGCAGATGACGATGATCGATGTGACCGGCATCCCCGATGTGCAGCCTGGGACGGTCGTCCAGCTTCCGGCGCGGCGGACGGTGGTGGCTTTGAATGTGCCCCGCGTCCATGTGAGCGCCGAGTCGACAATGCTGCAAAGACTCGGCAGCGAGCGCAGGGAGGAACGGGCCGCCGGATTGGAATAAAACTGGCCGTCTTGCCTTAGGGCGAACGGTTAGACTAAGGACGAGTCTAGCCAGAGGAGGCGGGTTGTTTTGGCAAAAAGGAAACAGTGGGTGGTAGGCGCGGTCCTGGCGGTGGTGGCTCTTTCAGTGTTGCTCATTCTCTTCCGGCCGGGCGCGCACCGCGCCGACGGCCCTTCGGCGGGCAACACCGTCGCCGTGGTGCGGCTCGAAGGGTTGATCGCCGACGCCGGGGCCAGCGGTGGATTGCTTGGCGGCGAATCCGGTTCGGGCCAAGTGATCGAGACGCTGCGCCGGCTTCAGGAGGACAAGCAGATCAAAGCGGTGGTGCTGCGGATCAACTCGCCTGGGGGAACGTCAGCGGCTTCTCAGGAGATCGGCCGCGAAGTGGACCGCCTTCGCGAGAGCGGCAAGGTAGTGGTCGCCTCCATGGGCGATGTGGCGGCCTCTGGCGGGTACTGGGTGGCGGCGCGGGCCGACAAGATCGTCGCCAACCCGGCCACCACGACGGGCTCTATCGGGGTGATCCTCGATCTGGCCAACCTGACGGAACTCTACCAGAAGATCGGCTACCGGCCCAATGTGATCAAGAGCGGACCCTACAAGGACATCGCCTCTTCGGCGCGGGACATGACGCCGGAAGAGCGGGAGATCCTGCAAGGCATGGTCAATGACATCTACCAGCAGTTTATCGACGTTGTGGCCGAAGGCCGCCATATGCCCCATGAGCGTGTGCGCGCCCTTGCCGACGGGCGGGTTTTTACGGGGCGGCAGGCCAAGGAACTGGGGCTGGTGGATGAACTGGGCAACTTCTACGACGCCGTGGCCCTGGCGGGGACGATGGCAGGGATATCAGGCGAGCCTGATATCCGCGAGTACGGCAGGGGTTCAGCCCTGGACCGCTTATTATCCGGCATGAGCAGCCGCTGGAGCGGTTCGAGCCTTTCCGGGCAAACCCTTTCTCCTGAAGAGTGGTCGCGGCTCCTTGACCTGTTGAAACAAAAAAATCCCCTGCCGTGATCGCCGGTGTGAGGAAGGATGAAGCGGAGGGTCGGTTATGGAGAAAGAGAGACCAGAAGACCAAGTAGGGAAGGATGACCTTGCAATCCGGTCGGGTGAGACAGCGTCAAGCGAGTCGAACGCGATAGAGCCGAGTGGGTCGGGTGCGATGGAGCCAAGGGAGTCGGAACGGGGACCGATTTGCCCGATCGTGACAGAGCGCCAAGGAGAGGCGCCTCCTGTCCGATGCGATCCGGCTCTTGGCCCCGGGGAAAACGCCGACTGGGAACAGACGCCGCGAGACGGTGGGGACGAACCTCCTGTCCGCTGGAACAGTTGGGATTACCTCTATCATGTGATGGTCAAGCCGAAACTGGCCTTTTCCGTCGCCGCGCGGGAGAAACCGCTCGGGTTGGCCCTGTCCGTTGTCCTGGCTACATCTATTGTCAATCTGATCATCGATCTGAGCCTGGGTGGCGCAGGCAGCCTGGACAGTCCCTTCCCGCCGGAACTTGCCGGGCCGGTCTTTGAAGGGCTGATGGCCCGCTTGAGTATGTTCGGTGTCCTCTTTGGCGTCTTTATCTGGTTGTTCATGACCGGCTTCTTCAATCTCATCGGTGAATTGCTTGGCGGCGTGGGCAACGCCAAAGGCCTGTTGGCCTCCCTCGGGCTGGCCTATTGGCCCATGATCCTCTACGCGCCCCTAAGCCTGATTGGCGCGTACGCCCCTGGCGGACAAGCGATGCAGGGACTCGGCGTCTTTGCGGTGACCCTGTGGATCTTCATCCTGCAGGCGCTGGCGATCAAAGCGGCCTTGCGGCTTTCCACGGGACGGGCGGTGTTCGTCCTCCTGCTGCCACTGCTGCTACTCATGCTTACGCTGTTCCTGTTTATCTTGATTATCCTGTCCATGCTCCCTTCGATCGGAACGTTGCCCCTGTCGTCCCGTTGAGTCAGACCGTTCCCATGGCGGACAGATCCTGCATGGTGATGAAAACTTGTGATAAAAATCCTGCTCGTCGCTCAGACAGGCAGGATTTTCTTTTCTTGTAACGAAATATCAACGTGAAATGCAAAGATTGTATGCTAGGGCAGTCCGCGGCCCTTGGGGCAGCCGCCCGGTGTTTCGGTTCAGAAAGATGATCGGTGCTTGCGGGAGAGGTGGAACGGAAGCATGGGCGATTCCCAATCTGTATTGGTCGTCGATGACCAGAAAGGTGTCCGCCGCCTGTTGCACGAAGCCTTCCTCATGGCAGGCATTTCCGTTGAAGTTGCAGCGAGCGGGGCGGAGGCCCTTGAAAAGCTGGGGAGAAGAGAATATTCCCTGATGCTGCTCGATGTCAAGATGCCGGGCATGACCGGGATCGAGGCGCTGGCGGAAGCGCGCCGGCGAGGCCACCGGATTCCGGTCATTTTGATGACCGCTTATGAGGAGCTTCCCCTGATCAAGGAAGCCAGCGCCCTCGACATCTTGGACCACGTGATCAAGCCCTTCGATGTGATGGAACTGACGCGAAAGATTTCCCGGTGGCGATCATCTCCTTTCGAATATCGGGGTTGACAAAAAAGGATTTTGCCCTGTTACGTTGAATACTGGGGGTAGAAAGGAGGGTTCTCCACATGATCCTGTCCACCATGACAGTCGTGGCTCTTCGTTGTCCCGCCTGTGGCCGCATGGACTTTCACGCCCTGTCCTTGTTTGCCTTTGCGGGAAGAAAAGTGCATAAGTTGCATTGTTCCTGCGGAGCCGGGCTGATGACGGTGGGGAGCAAGGACCGCAAGCGGTTTTGGCTGCAGGCGCACTGCATCATGTGCGAAACCCAACACCTCCACTGGTTCCCCCGGGAACAGCTCTGGTCTCAGCAACTGACTGAACTCCGTTGCGCCGAGACGATGGTCGAAGTCGGCTTCATCGGTCCTCGGGAGAAGGTCAAAACGGCCATCTTGAACCAGGACAAATCCCTGCAGGAGATGGCGGAAAACCTGGGGTTGACCGATTACTTTGAAAACCCCGAAGTGATGTACGCCGTCCTCGAACGGCTGCACAAACTGGCCGAGGAGGGCGCTCTATCCTGTTCCTGCGGCAGTTTTCAGATCAACGTGGAGGTGTACCCGGAGCGGGTGGAACTCCGCTGTGAGGCTTGCGATAACACCTATGTCTGCTATGCCGAATCGGACAACGACCTGCAGGTCATGAAGCGCTGCGCCGAGTTGCAAATCCAGGGCGCCGCCCCTGGGAGCCGGGAGAGCGGGCGAGGCCGGCGGCGGCGGAAAAAATCTCCGTAATCATCACCATAACCGAATCGTGACAGGCGCCGCGGACTTTACTCCAGTTGTTCCGCGGTCTTTTCCTGTTTACCCGTCTGATGGGCATACTAGCGGGAAGGGAATATCGCCTTGTTTGGCGAAAGCATTCCAAGGATAACGATGTAGGAGGAGATGTCTCGATGCCATTGGTTCCAGTCTCCCAACTTCTTGCCGCCGCCGAAGAGGGCAAGTACGCCGTCGGCGCCTTTAACTGCAACAACATGGAAATCGTCCAGGCCATCGTTGCCGCGGCGGAAGCGGAGCGAGCCCCTGTCATCATCCAGGCTTCCCAGGGGGCGATCAAGTATGCCGGACTCGAATATATCGTCGCCTTGGCCCGGTTGGCCGGCGAAAACGCATCTGTCCCCGTGGCCTTGCACCTAGACCACGGCACGAGTTTTGCCCAGTGCATCCAGTGCATCCGCAGCGGCTTTACCTCCGTCATGATCGACGGTTCCAAGTACCCCCTGGAGGAGAACATCGCCCTGACCAACCGCGTCCTGGAAGTGGCCCGCGCCGTCGGTGTGTCCGTTGAGGCGGAACTGGGCAAGATCGGCGGGACCGAGGATGACATCCACGTCGACGAGCGTGACGCCTTCTTCACCGATCCTGCCGAAGCGAAGCAGTTTGTGGACGCTACGAAGGTGGACGCCCTGGCCGTGGCCATCGGCACCGCCCACGGGCAGTACAAAGGCCGCCCCGAACTCGACTTCGACCGTCTGGCCAAGATCCGCCAGTTGGTCAACATCCCCATCGTCCTGCATGGCTCCTCCGGTGTTCCGGAGGAAGATATTCAGAAGGCGATCACCCTTGGCGTCCGCAAGGTGAACATCGACACCAACCTGCGGGAAGCCTTTGTCGACGGCGTCAAAGAGGCGATCGAGAAAAACCCGCGGGAGATCGACCCCCGCAAGATCCTCGGTCCCGCCAAGACGAAGATGAGTGAGGTCATTCGGGAAAAGATCCGTATCTTTGGTTCCAACGGCAAAGCCTAGGAGGGGGATACGATGCGCTTTTTTCTGGACAGCGCCAACATTGACGAGATCCGGGAAGCCAACCGGCTTGGGGTGATCAGCGGCGTCACGACCAACCCTTCTCTAATCGCCAAAGAGGGTCGCAACTTCCGCGAGGTGGTGCAGGAGATCGCCGCCATCGTCGATGGACCGATTTCCGCCGAGGTGATCAGCACCGATGCGGAGGGAATGATCGTCGAGGCAAGGGAACTGGCGAAGATTCATCCGAACATCGTCATTAAAATCCCCATGTGCGCCGCCGGCTTGTCGGCGACGGCGCGGCTGGCCCAGGAAGGCATCCGCACCAATGTGACCCTCATCTTCTCGGCCAACCAGGGCCTTCTGGCGGCCAACGCCGGCGCCACCTATGTGAGCCCCTTTGTGGGCCGCCTTGATGACATTGGCCACGACGGCATGGATGTGCTCCGTGAACTGGTGGAGATCTTCGATATCCACGGCATCGCTACGGAGATCATCGCCGCCAGCATCCGCCACCCCGTCCATGTGAGCGCTGCGGCCCGCGCCGGCGCTCCTATCGCGACGGTGCCTTTCAAAGTCCTCATGCAGTTGGTGAAGCATCCCCTGACAGACCTGGGGATTGAGCGTTTCTTGAAAGACTGGGAATCAGTCAAAGACAAGTAGCCACCAAACAGGGAACCTCCAAAGCGAACCAGGCTGCGGAGCAGCGTTGCAGAGCGGGCCGGCTCGGGAGGCCGGCCCGTTTTTTTCCCGAATCGGATCCGCCATTCGACGAATCAAGCATAATCTTTGCTCCGCAGAAGGAGCTTGTATCCCTGCGCGGCGCATCGCCTTCATTGTCGGCTTCTGGGGAAGCCGGCAATGGGGACGATGGGAAAAAGGGCGAGCGCCGCGCAGAAGGGGAGGAGAAACAGGATGTACAGGGAACTGGCTCTTGAGTTTGCTCGCGTCACCGAAGCCGCCGCATTGGCGTCGGCTCGCTGGATGGGGCGAGGCGACAAGCATGCCGCCGATGACGCGGCCACCGAAGCGATGCGCGCCATGTTCGACACGGTCAGCATCAACGGGGTTGTCGTGATCGGTGAAGGGGAAATGGATGAGGCGCCGATGCTGTACATCGGCGAAAAAGTGGGCGCCGGCGGCGAGGCTGAGTTGGATATCGCCGTCGATCCCCTCGAAGGCACCAACATCGTCGCAAAGGGTTTGAACGGCGCCATCTCCGTCCTGGCGGCGGCCCACCGGGGATGCCTACTTCACGCACCGGACATGTACATGGATAAAATCGCTGTGGGACCTGCCGCCGTGGGCCGCATCCATCTCGATGCGCCGGTGGAGGATAACCTCAAGAACGTGGCAGACGCGCTCGGCAAAAAAATCGATGAACTGAGCGTGGTCATCCTTGACCGCCCCCGCCATGCCGAGATTATCGGTCGCTGCCGGAAAGCGGGCGCCCGGATTCAACTGATCCCGGACGGAGACGTGGCGCCTGCCGTGGCCACGGCTTTCCCCGATTCAGGCGTCGATATCATGATGGGCATCGGCGGCGCCCCCGAAGGGGTTATCGCTGCCGCCGCCATCCGTTGCCTCGGCGGCGAGATGCAGGGACGCCTTTGCCCGGAGACGCCGGAGGAAGAGGCCCGTTGCATCTCCATGGGTCTCGAAGATCCCCGCAAGATCCTCCTGCTCGACGACATGGTCCGCGGCGACGGCGTGATCTTCGCTGCCACCGGGATCACCGACGGCAGCCTGCTCAAAGGTGTCAAGTACACCGCCCAGGGCGCTGTGACCCATACGGTTGTCATCCGCGGTCGCACAGGCACTGTTCGATTCATCAACGCGCTGCATAGGCTGGATCGAAAGCCCCATTTCGGCTGGGGCCGCAGCGAAGCGCAGGGATAGCGCTTCCCCGGTTGCGTCTTCTTTATGAAAGTGGGAGGGATTATGTTTTGACAGCATGGATACGGTGCAAGCGATTTCTCCGCTTTCATTATCTGCGGCTGCTGCGGCTCAAGGATCAGCCGGAACCGCTGGCCCGGGGCGTCGCCCTCGGCTTTGCCTCTGGGTTTGGCCCTTTCTTCGGTCTGGGTCTGGTCGCTGCCTGGATCGCGGCGGCGCTTTTGCGCGGGAACAGGATGGCGGCAGTGATCACAGCGGTGCTGTTCAAATGGGCGATCCCCTTGTTCATCACCGCCAACCTGGCCGTGGGATCATTGGTGTGGGGGCAGCCGCTGCAGGGGGCCGCCGGAGGGAGCCTCTGGGAACTGCGCTTCTGGAAAGAGATGGGCCTTTGTTTTATCACCGGCAGCGCCATCAACGTGGTCATCTCTTACGTCGTCGCCTATTTCCCTGTCCTACACTGGGCGAACCAGCGACGGCTTGCCAAGCGGGCGCTCCAGGCGAACCTCGAATAGCCGGCGCGGTTTCCGGTTAGACTACCGGATGGACCGTAAAGCATTCTGAGGTGATACATTTTCATGACCCCGATACAAAGAGACGGCAGGCGCCCCAGGGGGTTCTACCGTCTCTTGCTGTTCTCGCTGATCTTCTGTCTTCTCCTGCTCCCCAGCGCTGGCTTCGCCGCCGAAGGCGACCTTTGGCGGTTGTTGAAAGGCGACCTGGCGCTGGCGGAGACGGCCGATAGGGGAGAGGCAAAGACTGCCCAGGAACCGGCGGCTTCCGAAGGCCGTAGCCCAGGCGCGTCCGATCGCCTTGCCGAGGGCGCGACGGAGAGATGGCGGTTGCACCGCGTCGCTCCGGGAGAGACACTCTACGGCATCGCCCGCGTCTACGGCTTTTCCGTCGCCCAATTGCGGGAACTGAACAGTCTGAAGACAGGCCTGTTGCAGCCGGGACAATCGTTGCGCCTACCGCTATCGGGCGATCCCGTCGTCTACGAGGCGCGCCGCGATACCGATTCGGGTAAGGCAAAGCAGGCGCTGCCATCCAGGGGGGCTGTTTTGTCATCCCTGGTGTCGCCCCTGGAAGGGACCGTCACATCCCCTTACGGTCCGCGGAGGGGCGCCTTCCATCATGGGATCGATATCGCCGCCGACAAGGGCGAGACGATCCGGGCCGCTCAGCGGGGCCGCGTCGTTTTCACCGGCTGGAAAGCTGTGTACGGCCGGACGGTGATCATCGAACACTCCTTCGGGGTGGCGACCCTGTATGCCCACAGCAGTAAGATCCTGGTGAACGAAGGAGATGCGGTGGAGCGAGGGCAGCCGGTCGCGCAAGTGGGCGCAACCGGTGTGGCCACAGGGCCGCACCTGCACTTTGAGGTCCGCCTGGACAGCCGGGCCGTCAACCCGGCAGCGTACCTGCGCGGCGCATCTGCCGATGTGTAAAAAAATGCTGGCGCAGTTATGGGCCAAATGTCCGAAATACCGGACATAGCTGGGATCATTTTTCTTGCGCCATCTTTAGGGCTATGGTATAATCTCCTTTGTTACTGAGAGCCATAGTCTGACCGGACCCGCGTTCCGGTCTTGGAGAAAGAGGTGAGCCCTGTGAAGGAAGGCATCCATCCGCAAGTGCACCGGGCAAAAGTGCATTGCGCCTGCGGCGAGTCTTTTGAAACGACATCGACCCGCAAAGAAATCAAAGTGGACGTTTGCTCCAAATGCCATCCTTTTTTCACCGGCAAAAGCCGCAACATTGAAGTCGGCGGTCGGGTGGATCGGTTCAAGAAAAAGTACGGTCTATAAACTGCGTAGCAGAGCCTGCACAAGCTCTGCTCTTTTTCTATCGGGGGAGAAGTGAATGGGGAAATTTCAATATGGCGGCCAGGCCGTCATTGAAGGTGTCATGATGCGTGGTCCCGATGAGATGGCCATCGCTGTCCGGTGCCCCAATGACGAGATCGTCATTGAGAAGCAGCCGGTGGCATCGTGGATGAACGGCGTCCTCATGAAAACCCCGGTCCTCCGCGGAACGGGGGCGCTATTGGATGCGCTGATCCTGGGTATCAAGGCGCTCTCCTTTTCTGCCGGCAAGGCGACAGAAGAGGAGGAAGAGGAACTTACCCCCTGGGAGATCACGGTCACCATCGCTGTGGCCATGGTCCTCGGCGCCGGTCTGTTCATCTTTTTGCCGACGGCGGCGGCCCACCTGACCCGTCAGATGGTCCCCAACCTCTTTTTGCAGAACGTGATCGAAGGATTCGTCCGGATCGCTATCTTTTTCGGTTATATCGCCGCGATTTCGCGAATGCCCGACATCCAGCGGGTCTTTCAATACCACGGCGCCGAGCACAAGGTGATCCACGCCTACGAGGCGGGCGAAGAACTGACGGTGGCGAAGGCTCAGCGGCAGACGACGCTGCACCCGCGCTGCGGGACCAGTTTCCTGCTCTTCGTCATGGTCATTAAAATCTTTGCCTTTTCCCTGTTGCCTGATGCCACGCTCTTTTGGAAGGTGATCTACCGGCTGGGACTCGTTCCTTTTGTCGCCGGGATCAGCTACGAGATCATCAAGCTCTCCGGTCGCTACCCGCGCTTCTGGCTGATGCGCCTCTTCATCCAGCCCGGCCTCTGGCTGCAGCGGATGACGACGCGGGAGCCCGACGATAAGCAGGTCGAAGTGGCCATCCGGGCGCTTCAGGCGGTGCTTCCTCAGACAGCGGCGTCCCAGTCCCGAGAGACTGTCGTCAAAGACGGGTTGGCCCCGGGTCAACAAGGACCGCTCAAAGAGGAGCCAGCGGCCGTTTGCAATGCCGGGTAGGACCGGCCTCCCGAGCATTGGCGGACTTTTGGCTGTTTCTGACGATGGGCATTTTTGACTATTGGCATATGTTGTGAGACAAAAGAAATGTGACAGGTGAACACCGATGATCGATAAATTGGAAATTATCGAACAAAAATACGAAGAGTTGACCCAGTTGCTCAGCGACCCTGAGATCATCAACGACCAGACGCGCTGGCAGCGCCATGCCAAGCAGCAGGCCGGGATGACGGAGATCGTCGAGGCTTTCCGGGAGTACAAGGGCGTCCTGCAGGGCATCGATGATGCTCGGGCGATGCTTGATGAGTCCGATCCGGAACTGCAAGAGATGGCCGCCGTGGAACTGGACGAACTCTCGGGCCGAAAAGAGTCACTGGAACAGCGGTTGAAGATCCTGCTGCTGCCGAAGGATCCCAATGATGAGAAGAACGTCATCATCGAGATCCGCGCCGGCACCGGCGGCGAGGAAGCGGCGCTGTTCGCCGGCGACCTCTATCGCATGTACAGCCGTTTTGCCGACCGGAAGGGATGGCGAACGGAACTGCTCTCGGCGAACTACACCGATATCGGCGGTTTCAAAGAAGTCATCGTTCTCGTCGAAGGCCAGGGCGCTTTTTCGAAGATGAAGTTTGAGTCCGGTGTCCACCGGGTGCAACGGGTGCCGGCGACGGAGTCAAGCGGCCGTATCCACACCTCGGCGGCCACGGTGGCTGTGCTGCCCGAGGCGGAAGAGGTCGAGAGCGAGGTCAACGCGAACGAACTGCGCATCGATGTCTTCTGTTCCTCCGGCGCCGGCGGCCAGCACGTGAACAAGACCGAGTCGGCCGTGCGGATCACCCATTTGCCCACCGGTATCGTCGTTTCCTGCCAGGATGAGAAGTCGCAGTTGAAAAACCGCGAGAAGGCGATGCGGGTCCTGCGGGCGCGCCTGCTGGAGAAGGCCCAGGAGGAGCAGCACGGCGAAATGGCCAGCGCGCGCAAGTCCATGGTCGGCTCGGGCGACCGCTCGGAGCGGATCCGCACCTACAACTTCCCCCAGGGGCGGGTGACCGATCACCGCATCGGCCTGACGCTGCACCGCCTCGAAACGATCCTCGACGGTGATCTGGACGAGGTGCTCGACGCCTTGATCACGACCGATCAGGCGGAAAAGATGAAGACGATGGAGTAAAGAGAGAGATGAATCGATTGGAATGGAAGCCGGCGACTGTTGGGGAAGCTCTGCAGGCGGCGGTTTCTTTTTTTATGCAAAAAGAGATCGGGTCGCCCCGCTTGGAGGCGGAGGTATTGCTCGCCTATGGGCTCGGTGTCAGCCGGGCGGGTCTGCTCGCCAGGCTGCGTGATCGACTCTCAGACGATCAAAAGGAACGACTCGGTGAACTGATCCAAAGACGGTTGACCGGATGTCCCCTACAATACATCACCGGGCGGCAGGAGTTTTGGGGGCTCGATTTTACGGTCACCCCGGCGGTGCTCATCCCCCGGCCGGAAACGGAGTTGCTCGTCGAGGCGGCGCTGGCCCTGCTGGGACAGCGGGACAGGACGGCGACGACGTGGATCGCTGATGTAGGCGTCGGATCGGGCGCGATCACCGTGGCCATGGCCCGGGAGCACCCCCGGTTGCAGGTGCTGGCCACCGACCTTTCGGAGGCGGCACTGGCCGTCGCCCGCCAGAATGCGGAACAGCATGGCGTAGCCGGGCAGATCCGCTTTACCCAGGGGGATCTGCTGGGGCCGGCCATCGAAGCCGGCATCCGCCTGAATGCGGTCCTGTCCAATCCTCCCTACATCCCCGCCGGGGATATTCCGTCGCTGCAGCGGGAGGTGGCCGGCTTTGAACCGAAGCTGGCGCTGGACGGCGGGGAAGACGGTCTGGACTGCTATCGCCGACTAATCCCCCAGGCCGGTCTCGTCCTAGAGCCGGGCGGGTTTGTCGCACTGGAGATCGGCTATAACCAGGGAGGGGACGTGGCCGGGCTGCTGGAGGCGCAGGGGTTTGCAGATATCCGGATCATCCGCGACGGGCAAGGCCATGACCGGGTGGTGACCGCCGTCTGGCCGGGGGAAAAAAAGGTCTGAGATCCCTCTCGGTCGTCAAAGGTATAGGGACGAATCGGGGGCGGGCAGGATATCTGAATACGAAACCCCTTTTCCTGAAACATTGATTCGGCGCTGATGAGGATGTTCAATTCGATAGGCCCTGATTGCGTTACGAAGGGATCATTGAAACATGGCACAGGATTTTAAGGATACGAAAATCTGGCGCGTCGAACCGCAACAGGTGTCCCCGGAAGGGCTTCGCGAAGCCGCCGCCTGCCTGCAAACAGGCGGCCTCGTCGCTTTTCCGACGGAGACGGTCTACGGTTTGGGCGCTGACGCCTTAAACGATAAGGCGGTGGCGGGGATTTTCACCGCCAAAGGGCGTCCGTCCGATAATCCCTTGATCGTACATATCGCCGATATAGACGAGGTTGCGAGGCTCGCCGTTGATTTCCCCGAACGGGCGCGGCGTCTCGCTGAACGCTTTTGGCCGGGACCGCTTACGTTAGTGCTGCCGGCGTCGCAGCAGGTTCCTCCCGTGGTCACTGCTGGGCTGGCGACGGTGGCAGTCCGCATGCCTTCTCATCCTGTCGCCCGGGCGCTGATCCGCGAGGCAGGGACGCCGGTTGCCGCCCCGTCGGCCAATCGTTCCGGCAGGCCGAGCCCGACGCTGGCTGCCCATGTATGCGAGGACCTATGGGGGCGCATCGACGGCATCGTCGACGGGGGGGCTTGCGATTTCGGGTTGGAGTCGACGGTCGTCGACGCCACGGGCGATGCGGCGGTGATCCTGCGGCCCGGCGGTGTAACGCGGGAGATGATTGAAGCGCTGGGTATTCCTGTGCGGACATCCCTTACGGTGGAGCGCACCGTCGATTGCGTTGACGTTGTCGCTAGCAAGGATGAGGCGCCTGCCGAGTTCCGCTGTGATGGGGATATTGAGCCCAGCCGTGAAGTGGGGTACTTTATACCGCCTTCTCCGGGCATGAAGTATGTCCATTATGCGCCCAGGGCGCCCCTCTACCTGCTTGAAGGGAGTTGGGAAGGGCAGGTGGAGGCGCTGCGCCGGTTGCTCTCCGATCCTGCTGAAAATGCCGATTATGGCGTCAGCCCGACAGGATTGTTGATTTCTGAAGATACCTACCGCAGGATCGAGCCGGTGCTCCAGCGGAGTGGTGATGCCGGTCGTGGGGAGAAATGGGTGGTTCGTCTGACGGGTTCTCGGGAAGACTTGACTACGGTGGCCCAGCGCCTCTTTGGGGCGATCCGCGCCTTCGATCAGACGACCGTTGTTCGTATTGTCGCCGAAACCTATCCACATAGGGGCATCGGCTCGGCGCTGATGAACCGCCTGGAGAAAGCAGCCGGAGGGCGTCGCTGGCTGGGATAAAAGCAGTCTTCTCGTCCCCTTTTCCAAGGCATATAACTTATCATGGCTTGGCTTTCCATGGTTCCGGGCGAATTCCGGCGAAGTGGAGGTTGGGGAATGGAGTATTGGACTTTGGGTGTGCTTGCGGTGGGGTTGGGCGCTGACGCCTTTTCTATGGCCCTCGGCATCGGCATGGAAGGGGTGCGCCGCCGCGACGCCTTCATTCTCGGACTTGTAGTCGCGCTCTTTCATATCTTCATGCCTTGGTTCGGCATCCTGGCTGGGAGCGCCCTCGGTTTGGTCGTGGGCCGTCTGGCCAGTTTCATCGGCGCAGCGGTGCTCTTTTTTCTGGGCGGACGGATGATATATCACGCCTGGAAGGAGAAGCGGGAAGGGCCTGCCTCTCCGGTAAGTGGCCCCCGGCGTCTGGGCAACGGTTCGGGCGTCGCCGGGGCCATCGCCGGCGGGCGCCCCTTTGCGCCGACGATCTGGGGGCTGGTCGTCATCGGGGCGGCCGTCAGCATGGATGCCTTGAGCGTGGGCTTTTCCCTTGGCACGGTGGGGGCGCAGTTGATCCCGACGGTGTTGACCTTTGGCGTTGTTGCCGGGATCATGACGGTCGCAGGCTGCCTGATCGGGCAACAGGTGAGCCGGATGCTCGGCGCGACGGCGCAACTGGCGGGAGGCTTGATTTTATTGGGCATTGGGATTAAGCTTTTGCTTGGAAGCGCCAGTCCTGGTTAAGGTCAGCCAAGTCCGGAGGGATACCGATGTTTACCTTGTTGTTCGTATGCACCGGCAACACCTGCCGCAGCCCCATGGCCCAGGCGATCGCCGGTGAGCTCCTGACCGAAATGGGCCAAGCGGCTCGGATCCGTGTGGTTTCGGCCGGCACCTCGGCGTGGCCAGGGGCGCCGGCGTCTGTTCATGCCCGCAGGGTAATGGCCAATCGCGGGCTCAACTTGGAAGACCATGGGGCCACTTCCCTCACGCCAAGCATGATCCGGGAGGCCGATCTGGTGTTGACCATGACCGGCAGTCACCGTGATCGCGTGATCCAGCTGGCGCCGGAGCAGGCCGCCAAGGTGTTTACCCTGAAGGAGTACGCCGGCGGCGCCGGGGATATCGCCGATCCCTTTGGGATGGACGAGCATGTCTATCAACAAAACGCCAGCGAGATCGAAGGGGCGTTGCGCAAAGCCCTGCACCGGTTCGTGGAACCCATCGTTTGACAGCGGTCAACCGATGTTTTTTTATCGTGTTTTGTCGTCATGAAAAGGGATAAGCTATTCCATGTCGAAATATTACTGCTTTAGGGGTTAACCTCAACCGTTGGCATGATTATCCACGGGAAGAAAAAAGAACGTATCCTTGAGAAGAAAAAGACACGTTGGAGTGAGCAGGATGAAGATCGCCATCGGCAGCGACCACGGCGGGTTCCGGCTGAAAGAGGAAATCCGGGGCTTTCTGGCGGAGGAGATGGAACTGGCTGGCGTCAAGCCGGAGGTCATCGATATGGGGACCTTTTCCGAGGATTCGGTCGATTACCCAGAATTCGGCGTCAAGGTGGCCAAGGCGGTTGTCGACCGGGAAGCCGATTTTGGCATTGTCGTTTGCGGCACAGGGATCGGCATCTCTATCGCCGCCAACAAGGTTCCCGGCATCCGCGCCGCCCTTTGCGGCGACACCTTTTCGGCCCGCATGGCCCGGGAACATAATGATGCCAATGTGCTCGCCCTGGGGGCGAGGGTGACCGGTCCCGGCCTGGCCCGGGACATCGTGGCGGCCTTCTTTTCGTCGGCTTTTGCCGGCGGCAGGCATGCCCGGCGGGTGGACATGCTGCGGGCCATCGAGGGGCAGGGGACGCAGGGATGACCGGCATCGGGGCGCAGGTGACCGCTGCTGCCACAGAACTGTTGCAGGTGGCAAACCTGCAGGCGGAGCAGATCCTGGTCGTCGGCTGCAGCACCTCCGAGGTGATCGGGGCGGTCATCGGCACGAAAGGGTCGGAAGCTGTGGCCGAGGAGATCCTGACGGCGCTCCGTTCGGTGACGTCCCCCAAGGGGGTCTACCTGGCGATCCAGTGTTGCGAACACCTCAACCGCGCCCTCGTCGTGGAAGGGGAGTTGTTGCGGCTGCACCGGGAACTGGAGGAGGTCTCTGTGCGGCCTGTGGCTAAAGCCGGCGGCTCACTGTCGGCCCAGGCGATGGAGCATTTCTCCCGGCCCGTCGTCGTCGAGGCGATCCGCGCTCACGCCGGCCTGGACATCGGCGAGACGCTGATCGGGATGCACCTGAGAGCCGTCGCCGTGCCTGTCCGCCTGGCGATCCGGCAGATCGGCGAAGCGCGCCTGACAGCGGCCCGGACCCGGCCGAAGCTGATCGGCGGGGAACGGGCCTGTTACCGGTAAATAGGCAAGCGAAGGTCTTCTTTTACAGGGGTTGTACGGAATAAGCGCGTCAATGGCTTCACTGCATAGCCTGAAGAAAAATGATATATTGGAGGTAGCATTTTCGTGAGTGAATGGAAGCATCTGCACCGGGTCGACCCTGAAGTGGCGGTCGCGATGGACCGGGAAAAGAACCGCCAGAAAAACAACATTGAATTGATCGCTTCGGAGAACTTCGTCAGCGAGGCCGTGTTGGAAGCGGCCGGCAGCGTATTGACGAACAAGTATGCCGAGGGGTATCCGGGAAAACGCTACTACGGTGGCTGCGAATTTGTCGACCAGGTGGAAACGCTGGCCATCGAACGGGCCAAGACGCTCTTTGGCGCCGAACATGCCAATGTGCAGCCCCACTCGGGCGCCAACGCCAACCTGGGCGTCTACTTCGCCTGCCTCGAACCAGGCGATACGGTTCTGGGCATGAATCTCGCCCACGGCGGGCACCTCACCCACGGTTCGCCCGTCAACATATCAGGAAAGTACTTCCGCTTCGTCGCCTACGGCGTCGATGAACATACGGGCCGCATCGACTATGACGAGGTGGCGCGTGTCGCCCGGGAAACGAAGCCCAAGTTGATCGTTGCCGGCGCCAGCGCCTACCCGCGTGAGCTCGATTTTGCCCGCTTCCGGGCCATCGCCGATGAGGTCGGGGCCATGCTGATGGTCGATATGGCCCACATCGCCGGCCTGGTGGCGGCAGGACTTCATCCCTCGCCCGTTCCTTACGCCGAGTTTGTCACCACCACCACCCACAAGACGTTGCGCGGTCCCCGCGGCGGTATGATCCTCTGTAAAAAAGAGTGGGCCGCCAAGGTCGACAAGGCCATCTTCCCCGGCCTGCAGGGCGGTCCGCTGATGCATATCATCGCCGCCAAGGCCGTCGCCTTCAAAGAGGCCATGGCGCCGGAGTTCACGGCTTACCAGAAGCAAATCGTCGCCAACGCCGCCGCGCTCGCCAAAGGCCTGACCGACCGCGGTTTCCAACTCGTCTCCGGCGGGACGGATAACCACCTGATGCTTGTCGACCTGCGCAACAAGCAATTGACCGGCAAGGAAGCGGAGAAGCGTCTCGACGAGTGCCGGATCACGGTCAACAAAAATGCGATTCCCTTCGATCCGCAGAGTCCCTTCGTCACCAGCGGCATCCGTGTCGGCGCGCCGGCCGCGACGAGCCGGGGCATGGATGAAGCCGCCATGGATCAGGTGGCCGAAGCGATCCACCTGTGCCTGTCAGACGGCAGCGAGGCGGCCATGCAAAAAGCCGTCGCCATCGTGGAATCGCTCTGCGCCCGTTTCCCGCTCTACGCCTGATCCTCGCCGCCCGTCGCACCATGAAATGCGCTAACAATTGAACACCGGGGGGAACTGAGATGGCCAGGGTTGTGATCATGGATCACCCGCTGATCCAACATAAATTGAGTTTCATCCGTTCAAAGAACACGGGTTCCAAGGAGTTCCGGGAACTGGTCGAAGAGGTGGCCATGCTGATGGCCTACGAGGTGACCCGGGACCTGCCCCTTGCCGAGACGGAGGTGGAGACACCCGTCGCCGTGGCCAAGACGAAGGTGCTGGCCGGCAAAAAACTGGGCGTCGTGGCCATCCTGCGGGCCGGACTCGGCATGATCAACGGCTTCGTCAAGCTGATCCCGGCGGCCAAGGTCGGCCATGTGGGACTCTACCGCGATCCGGAGACGCTGGAGCCGGTGGAGTACTACTGCAAATTGCCGCCCGACGTGTCGGAGCGGGACATGATCGTCATCGACCCGATGCTGGCCACCGGCGGCTCTGCGTCGGCGGCGCTCACCCTGCTCAAACAGAAGGGCGCCCGTCACATCAAACTGGTCGTCCTGATCGCCGCCCCCGAAGGCGTGTCCCGCGTCGAACAGGATCACCCCGATGTGGACATCTTCGCCGCCGCCCTCGACCCCTGCCTGAACGATCATGCCTATATCATCCCCGGTCTCGGCGACGCCGGCGACCGCCTCTTCGGAACGAAATAAGGGGCACGAAACAAAAAGACCTTTGTCTGGAATCAATTTTCAGGCAAAGGTCTTTTTTGGGAAGGCCGTTGCGATAGAAAAGAAAGCCCGCTATTATTAAGGGTGGGCTAATGCGCAGAGATTTTTTATCTTTTTTCTTGGACAAGTGGTTTCTCGCGGATGATAAGTCAAGCTGAGCTCTAACGATCGGATAAAGTAAATCTGGGCGGATTGGCGGAGCGAGCGGTTTGGGCGGAGCGGCGTCGCGAGCGCCGGTTGCGCAGCGGAAAAGCGCGCCACGGTTCACATGCAGAAAAGCCCAGAGGTTTGGCGCGCCCGCGAAGCAACCCAGCGAGCCGCCGCGCAGCCCTTAGCGAGCGGAGCCAATCCGCCCCGATTTACGCAAATGTAACGCTAGGTCCTTTTTTGAGAAAGTCGGACGAGATAGGGGACTCACATGCGCAAAGACTGGGACAGCTACTTCATCGACATCGCCTTTGCGGTGTCCAGCCGCAGCACCTGCCCCCGGCGCAGCGTCGGCGCCGTGATCGTAAAGGACAAGCGGATCAAAGCGACAGGCTATAACGGAAGCCCCGCCAACCTGCCCCATTGCGCCGATGAAGGCTGTTATATGTTGAACAACCACTGCGTCAGAACGATCCATGCCGAGGTCAACGCGATCATGGAGTGTTCGCCGGAGGAGCGGAAAGACGCGACGATTTACGTGACCGACCGGCCTTGCGCCGAATGTTCGAAAGTCATTATCTCCTCGGGTATAACCCGGGTCGTCTTTGCCCGAGACTATCATACGGATCACGACTGGTTCAAGATGGCCCCCTGGATCGAGGTTATCCATCTGCCCAGGCAAAAAGCGATCAACGAAGCGCCAACAGCATGAAGGCAAGGATAAGGGGGGAGCCGCCATGACCGATCTGGTCAAGCAGTTGGAAACGGTCTTCCCCCGTTTAGCGCTGTCACCCACCATTGAGAGCACCATGATCAAACTCGTGGAAGAGGCCGGCGAACTGGCCGAAATCTGCGGGAAGGTGCGACGCCTTAACGGGGAGGAGCGACAGGCGGTGATGCGCAAGCTGCGCGCCCGGGAAGTGGCCCGCAGGATCGAGGGATTGCTCCAATCGGGACAGGGAATCTCGGAAGCGGGATTGGCGGCGCAACTGGCCGAGCTCGCGGCCTCTATGGGCAGCGATGGGGCGGAAGACGAATTGACCCCGAAAGAGATCGACAAGTTGATCGCCCGGGAACTGCTTGATGTGATGCAGACCTGCGCCACCTTCATGTACCAACTGGACGTGGATCTGGATGGCCTCATCGCTGAACAC
Organism: Heliomicrobium undosum; assembly: GCF_009877425.1. Taxonomy (NCBI): domain Bacteria; kingdom Bacillati; phylum Bacillota; class Clostridia; order Eubacteriales; family Heliobacteriaceae; genus Heliomicrobium; species Heliomicrobium undosum. The sequence goes on from NZ_WXEY01000018.1 coordinate 60,160, forward strand.
CGGGAAAAATTAATCCAGCGGGGTTACATAAGCGGCGGAAGGGATGTTCCGTAAACCGTGCTCGTGAGCCACGCTCTCCCTTGGCGTTCTCACACGGATATCCAATCTGCGGAGAAAAACTGGAAAGGCAGTGAAGCGGGTGCCAGAACCGATCAAGGTAATGTCCATCTTCGGAACCCGTCCGGAAGCGATCAAAATGGCGCCGGTCGTCAAGGCGCTGGAGCAGTATCCGGGCCAGATCATCTCGAAGGTGGCCGTGACGGCCCAGCACCGGGAGATGCTCGACCAGGTGCTCGAACTCTTTCACATCACGCCCGATCATGACCTGAACATCATGGCGCCGGAGCAGACCCTCTATGATGTCACCTCTCGGGCGCTGCTCGGCCTGAAGCCGGTGCTGGAGCAGGAGAAGCCTGATCTGGTCCTGGTCCACGGCGATACGACGACAACCTTTGTGGCCTCCCTGGCCGCCTTTTATCAGCAGATCCCGGTCGGCCATGTCGAGGCGGGTTTGCGCACCCACAACAAGTACTCGCCCTTTCCTGAGGAGTTGAACCGCCGCCTGACCGGCGCCATCGCCGACCTGCATTTCGCCCCGACGGCTACGTCGCGGCAGAACCTGCTGCAGGAGGGGATAAGGGAAGAGAGCATCTACGTGACAGGCAACACGGTCATTGACGCCTTGCTGGCGACGGTGAAGCCCGACTACCGTTTTCATGATCCCGCCCTCGAAGGGATCGACTTCGAAGGACGGGAGATCCTGCTCGTGACGACCCACCGCCGGGAAAACCTGGGCGAACCGATGCGCCAGGTCTACCGGGCGCTCTATGAGATCCTGGAGGCGCGTCCCCAGGCGGCCGTCGTCTTCCCGGTTCACAAAAACCCGGCTGTCCGGAGGGTCGTTGCCGAGGTGCTCGGCGATCATCCCCGAGTGCATCTGGTCGAGCCGATGGATTATGAACCTTTTGTCAACCTGATGGCCCGCTCGACGCTGGTCTTGACCGACTCGGGGGGGATGCAGGAGGAAGCGCCCTCGCTGGGCAAACCGGTGCTGGTGCTGCGCGACACGACGGAGCGTCCTGAGGCGGTCACCGCCGGCACGGTGAAACTGTTGGGAACCGACGCCGCGGCCATCACGCGGGAGGCGCTCACCCTGCTCGGCGACCGGCGCGCTTACGAGGCCATGGCCAACGCCGTCAACCCCTACGGTGACGGCAAGGCGTCCGAGCGGACGGTCCAGGCCATTCTGTATCATTTTCAGAGGTCGCAAGCCAGGCCGGAACCCTTTTCGCCACAGATGGCTTGAATTACGAATATTGTATTCTTTTGCGACTTTGCTGTTCTTTTTGGCACATGAAAGGATTTTGGCCTGTCGTCGCGAATACTAAATGTCGGCTAAAATGTGTATGAGCTTTGCCGAAGCACTGTTGAAGAAAAGCGACAGAGGGAAAGAGAGAATGAGGCCGAACCATCCAGGGCATCCTATTTTTGCCTGTATGCAGTGGGAGGGAGCGGCTTGGCCGAACTGAATCTGCCTTCTCGTCGGGTTCTCAAAGCGTTCGCGCTGGCTTCTACCATCGGCGCCGAGTTCGCGGCCTCGGTATTCATCGGGTTTACGGCAGGCCGCTACGCGGATAAGGCTTGGGGGACGGACCCGTGGCTGATGCTCACTGGTGTATTGCTGGGCGTCGCCGGCGGGTTTTTCGGTGTCTATTACCTGGTAACTACCTTTTTCAAGGAAGATGAAGGTAAACCGGAGAAAAAGCCATCACCCTGACCCTCTGCGATACGCCCGGCAAGGTGGTAACGAGAGAGGACAAGCTCATGGAATTGCAGCGCCTTTTGTCCAAGGTATGGCGGTTGGGCCTCCTAGGGGTGGGAGTCGGCCTGGCGCTGATACCCTTTGTCGATAGGCCGGAGTATCCTGCCGGGTTTGCCCTTGGCTGGTTCTCCGGGATCCTGGCTTCCTGGCTTCTTTCGATGCGGCTCCGCCGCCTGGAGAATCAATCCCCCGAGAAGGCCGTTCGCAGCATCCAACTCAGCGCCCTGGCGCGATTTAGCCTGGGACTGCTGGCCTTGCTGCTCGCGTTCAAAACCCCCGGGGTGTTTGATCTCCTCACGACCGGCCTCGGCTTGCTGATGACGCCTGTCACCTCGACGGTCATCGGTTGGTTGGAGAGCCGGAAACCTTACTACTGGGAAAACAACAAGTGAAAGGGGTGAATCAGAAAACACATGGAAGAACACGTGCGTCCGGAGTGGCACTTTATGGGAATGACCTTTTGGGCCGACACACTTCTCTTCGCCTGGTTGGTCATGGCCATTCTCATCATTTTTGGCTACATAGCGGGAAGACGCGCTACCAGCGGCATCCCTGACCGAATCGTCGCCGTCTGGGAGTACGTCATCGACTTTGTCGCCAAGATTGTCGCAGACAACACCGACTACAAGAAAATGGCGGGACTGCTGGCCTACCTGGTGACGCTGATCATGTTTATCTTTGTTTCCAACATGATCGGCCTATTCCCGAACTTCACCTTCGGGCTCGGCCACCTGCACACCGCCGGCAACGCCATGTCGCCCACGGCCGACTTGAACCTGACGCTGGCCCTGGCCACGATGACCATCGTCCTGGCCCAGTACTACGGGATCAAGTACAACGGGACCCACTATTTCGGGCACTTTTTCTCGCCGCACTGGCTCTTCTTTCCGATCCATGCGATCGAGCTGCTGACCAAACCCGTCACCCTGGCCTTCCGTCTTTACGGGAACATCTTCGCTGGCGAAGTGCTGATCAAGGTGCTCCTCACGTTCATCCCCTTCGGACTGGTCTATGTTTTGGGCGGGTTTATACCCCACGTGATCTGGCTGGCATTCTCCGTCTTCGTCGGCGCCATCCAGTCCTTCGTCTTCACGGTCCTGACGATCGTGTACATCTCGCAAGCCATCGGCGCAGCCGATAGCCATTAAAACCAATCAAAAAAATCAGGGACGAGGAGTCCCGCCCAGCCGCAACGGCTGAACATTTGAAAGGAGCGATCTCTTGTGGATGTCAAAGCTTTTGCTCTCTTAGGTGCCGGTCTCGCCGTCGGTCTCGCCGCTTTCGGCGCCTCCATCGGTAACGGTATGGTCACCTCCAAAACGGTGGAAGGCATCGCCCGCCAGCCTCAGGCCCGTGGCGCCCTGCAAACGACCATGTTCATCTCCGTCGGTCTGATCGAAGCTCTCCCCATCATCACCGTCGTTATCGCCTTCCTGCTCTACGGCGTCGGCAGCAAGTAAGCCCGCCGCAACCCAGTAATCGGTTCCACCAAAAAGAAATACAGCGTAGCGTTTGCTCCGTTTAAGGAGGTTAAGCGGTGCTAGAATCGGTCCTTCACGCGCTCAATCTGAACGAGACCTTTCTGGCCATGCTGATCAGCTTCCTGATCCTTGTCTTCATCCTCCAGCAGGTCGCTTTCAAGCCTATCTTGAAAGCCCTTGACGAACGGCGTCAAAAGGTCGAGGAGTCGATCAACCGCGCCGAAAACGATCTGGAAGAAGCCAACCGGATGCGGGCCGAGAATGCCGCCGAACTGGCCAAGGCCCGCCAGGAAGCCCATGACCTGATCGCACGCGCCACCAAGGTCAGTGAAGAAAAAGCGCAGGAAATCGTCGCCGCCGCCCAGGCAGAGGCCAACCGCCTCAAAGAAAAGGCTGTCGCCGACATCCAGCGGGAAAAAGAAAAAGCCGTGGAAGAACTGCGCAGCCATGTCGTCAGCCTGTCCATTCTGGCTGCGGAAAAGGTGATCCGCAAGAACCTGGATGACCCGACCCAGCGCCAACTGGTTGACGAGGTCATCAACGAAGTGGGGAAACTGCCATGCTAACAGGCGCTGTCGCTCGCCGGTACGCGCAGGCTCTCCTGGAGATCGGAACCCAAACCAAGAACTTAGATGCGCTGGAAGCGGAATTGGGCCGCTTCATCGAGATGATCGACAATCATCCGGAACTGCAGCGGGTCCTCTTTCATCCTTCCATCGTTGTCGCTGAGAAAAAAGACCTGGTGGGCAAACTGCTTGCCACGGGCGCTTTTTCGGAAACGGCGCGGGCCTTCATCCTCCTTGTCATTGATCGCCGGCGGGAAAACTACTTCGCCGACATTTTCCGGGAGTTTGTCCGCCTGGCCAACAAGGTGCGCAACATTGAGGAAGCACGGGTGACGAGCGCTGTCGAGCTGGCGCCGGAGCAGGTGGAACGCCTGCGGTCGCAACTGGCCGCCGCCACCGGCAAAGAGATCGTCCTGCGCCAGCAGGTTGATCCCAGCTTGATCGGCGGTCTGGTCGTCGCCTTTGGCGACCGGATTATCGACGGTTCTGTAGCCGGAAAGATCCGGGACCTGAGAGAGAGCCTCCTGCGGGCTCCCCTGCCCTCCCTCTCGTAACTCGACACGCTCACTAGAGAATAGGGGTGAAGAACCGTCCATGAGTTTACGTCCTGAAGAGATTAGCGCCATCATCAAGCAACAGATCGAGCGGTATGAAAAGCCCCTGGAGGCTGCCGACTCCGGCACCGTCATCCAGGTCGGCGACGGCATCGCCCGCATCTACGGCTTGGAAAAAGCCATGGCCGGCGAACTGTTGGAGTTCCCCGGTCAGGTTTACGGCATGGTGCTCAACCTCGAAGAAGACAATATCGGTTGCGTTATTCTCGGCCCCTACACGGGGATCAAAGAAGGCGACACAGTCAAGCGGACGGGCCGCATCGTGGAAGTTCCCGTCGGTCCCGAACTGATCGGCCGCGTCGTCAACCCCCTCGGCCAGCCCCTGGACGGCAAGGGTCCCATCAACGCCAAGCAGTTCCGTCCCATCGAGTCGGCTGCCCCTGGCGTCATCAAGCGGAAATCGGTTCATGAGCCCCTGCAAACGGGTCTCAAGGCCATCGACGCCATGGTGCCCATCGGCCGCGGCCAACGGGAATTGATCATCGGTGACCGCCAGACCGGTAAAACGGCTGTCGCGGTTGACACGATCATCAACCAAAAAGGCCAGAACGTCGTCTGCATCTACGTGGCTATCGGCCAGAAGGCGTCCACCGTCGCCGGCGTCGTCAAGACGCTGGAAGAGCACGGCGCCATGGATTACACCATCGTCGTCTCGGCGACCGCCTCTGAGCCTGCGCCGCTCCTTTACATCGCCCCCTACTCGGGTTGCGCCATGGGCGAGTACTTCCTCTACAACGGCCAGCACGCCCTCTGCATCTATGACGACCTGTCCAAACAGGCTGTCGCCTACCGGGAACTGTCCCTGTTGCTCCGCCGCCCGCCCGGCCGCGAAGCCTACCCCGGCGACGTCTTCTATCTCCACTCCCGCCTGCTGGAACGGGCCGCCAAACTCTCTGACGAGAATGGCGCCGGCTCGCTGACGGCGCTGCCGATCATCGAGACCCAGGCTGGCGACGTGTCGGCCTACATCCCGACAAACGTCATCTCCATCACCGACGGCCAGATCTTCCTGGAATCAGACCTGTTCTTCTCCGGTATCCGCCCGGCTATCAACGCCGGTATCTCCGTTTCCCGTGTCGGCGGCTCCGCTCAGATCAAGGCGATGAAACAGGTCGCCGGCCGCCTCCGCCTCGAACTGGCCCAGTACCGCGAACTGGCCGCCTTCGCCCAGTTCGGTTCCGATCTGGACAAGGCGACCCAGGCCCGCCTGAACCGCGGTCAGCGCCTGGTGGAAATCCTCAAGCAGGATCAGTACAAGCCCATGGTTGTCGAGGAGCAGGTGGCCATCATCTTCTCCGCCGTCAACGGCTATCTCGATGACATCCCGGTGGCCGACGTGCTCAAGTTTGAGGAAGGCTTCATCAAGTACCTGCGTACGGAAAAGGCCGACATCCTCAAAGATATCCGGGAAAAGAAAGCCCTCAGCGATGATCTCACCGCGCGGCTCAAAGAGGCTATCGGAGCTTTCAAGAAGGGCTTCGTGGCCTAAGACTGGGAGTCTGCCGGACTAGACTCTCGGCAATAGCGAGGTGAAAATAGAATGCCCGGAATGCGCGATATCAAACGCCGCATCCGTTCCATCAAAAGCACCCAGCAGATCACCAAGGCTATGAAGATGGTGGCGGCGGCGAAGCTGCGCAAGGCCCAGGAGAAGGTCATTCAGGCCCGCCCCTACGCCAAGCGCATCCAGGGGGTTCTCTCCCGTCTTGTGGCGGCTGCCACCGACGTGAACCATCCCCTTCTGGAGACGCGGGAGGTCAAACGGGTCGGCTACGTGGTCATCACGGCTGACCGGGGCCTCTGCGGCGGTTACAACGCCAACATCATCCGCAAGGTGAACAACGAGACCAAGGGACGCGACGATGTCTCCCTGGTCTGTGTCGGCCGCAAGAGCCGCGACTTCTTCAAACGGATGGGGAACACGATCGAAGCGGAGTACGTAGGTCTGGGCGAGGACATCTCCTTCGGCATGGCCAAGGAGATCGCCGCCAAGGTCATGGAACTCTACGAACAGGGGACCGTTGACCAGGTGCAACTCGTCTTCACCGAGTTTTACTCCGCCTTGACCCAAAAGCCTGTTCAGATGCAGCTCCTGCCCATCCCGGCCCAGGCCGGGGAAGCGGGCGCCGCTGAAGACAGCAAGGGTCCCCAGCCGCTCTATGAGTTCGAACCGAGCCCGGAGGCCGTCCTGGACGAGCTGCTTCCCAAGTATGTGGAGAACCAGATCTACCGGGCCTTGCTGGAGTCGAAAGCCTCCGAACAGGGCGCCCGCATGACGGCGATGGGATCGGCGACGGACAACGCCAAAGAAATGATCAACAAGCTTACCCTGTCCTTCAACCGGGCCCGCCAGGCGGCCATCACCAAGGAGATCTCCGAGGTGGTCGGCGGCGCGGCAGCCCTCGGCTAATCGAAGGCAGGCAGTCACTCCGACCGGAGGAGGTTTACGCATTCGATGAACTTTGGAAATGTAATCCAGGTCATCGGGCCGGTTGTGGACATTCAGTTCCCGCCCGGCCAACTGCCTGAGATTTATAACGCCATCAAGATCCGTTCTGCCGACCAGGAGAACTACCAGGGCAGCTTCGAGATCGACATCACCCTGGAAGCCGCCCAGCATCTGGGCAACAACTCTGTCCGCTGCGTCGCCATGTCCTCCACGGACGGTTTGATGCGGGGCATGAAAGCCCAAGATACGGGCGCTCCCATCTCGGTTCCCGTCGGCGCCGAGATCCTGGGCCGCATGTTCAACGTCCTCGGCGACCCCATCGACGAGGCCGGCGAAGTCGTCGCCAAGGAAGCCTGGCCGATTCACCGCAACGCCCCGACCTTTGAAAACCTGGAGCCCTCCACAGAGGTTCTCGAAACAGGCATCAAGGTCATCGACCTGCTCGCTCCTTACGCCAAGGGCGGCAAGGTCGGTCTCTTCGGCGGCGCCGGCGTCGGCAAGACCGTTCTGATCCAGGAACTGATCAACAACATCGCCATGGAATACTCCGGTTACTCCGTCTTCGCCGGCGTCGGTGAGCGGACCCGTGAGGGCAACGACCTGTACCATGAATTCAAAGACTCGGGCATCCTGAAGAACGTCGCCATGGTCTTCGGCCAGATGAACGAGCCCCCCGGGGCCCGGATGCGCGTGGCCCTCTCGGGCCTCGTCATGGCTGAGTACTTCCGCGACGTCCAGAACCAGGACGTGCTGCTCTTCATCGACAACATCTTCCGGTTCACCCAGGCCGGTTCGGAAGTGTCGGCTCTCCTCGGCCGGATGCCCTCCGCCGTCGGTTACCAGCCCACACTGTCCACCGAAATGGGCCAGCTCCAGGAGCGGATCACCTCGACGAAGAACGGTTCCATCACCTCCGTCCAGGCCATCTACGTCCCTGCTGACGACTTGACGGACCCGGCGCCGGCGACGGCCTTTGCCCACCTGGACGCCACCACCGTTCTCTCGCGGGCCATCTCCGAGCTGGGCATCTACCCCGCCGTCGACCCCCTCGATTCCACCTCACGGATCCTGGACCCCCATGTCGTCGGCGACGAGCACTACAGCGTTGCCCGGGGCGTGCAGAAGATCCTGCAGCGCTACAAAGAACTGCAGGACATCATCGCCATCCTCGGCATGGACGAGCTCTCGGAAGACGACAAGATCGTCGTCGCCCGGGCGCGGAAGATCCAGCGATTCCTGTCGCAGCCCTTCCACGTGGCCGAAGCCTTCACTGGCACCCCCGGCAAGTTCGTCCCCCTCAAGGAGTCTATCCGGGGCTTCAAAGAGATCCTCGAAGGCAAACACGACGACCTTCCCGAAAACGCCTTCTACATGGTCGGCACCATCGAAGAAGCGGTGGCCAAAGCCAAAGATATGGCGTAAAGAGGGGAGTGACCTGTCATGGCCGAAAAGACCTACCTACTCGAGGTGGTTACTCCCGAGCGGGTGGTCGTCAATGAGGAAGTGGAGTTCACCTCCGCTCCCGGTATCGAGGGCAGCCTCGGTATCCTGGCCGACCACGCTCCCATGCTGACCGCCTTGACCATTGGCTTGCTGGAGTACACCAAGGGCGGCCAGAGCCGGAAACTGACCATCACCGGCGGTTTCCTGGAAGTGGCCGATAATAAAGTGACCGTCCTGGCCAACGCGGCCGAACAACTCGTGGAGATCGACATCTCCCGGGCCGAGGCCGCCCGCCGGCGGGCGCAAGAGCGGATCGAAAAGGCCCAAGTCGGCAACGCCGATGTGGACCTGATGCGGGCCGAGATGGCCCTCAAGCGGGCGCTCCTGCGCCTGGAGGCCGCGAAAAAAGAATAACCGATGCGGATTGTGTCGGCGCCGTTCCCTTATGTATAATGAGGGGAGGCGCCCTTTTCTTTTTTCAAGTAATCGATACACGTATTCGAAGGTAATAGAAGTAAAGGATACATAATTTTAGCTGTTTCGGGTAGGTTTCAATCAGGGCGCAATAATGATCACACGAGGTTGTTTGGATGAAAGACTATCCCATCGTGCTTATCGGCCTCTACAACTCCAAGGCGCTGGGCGTGCGCGCCCTGTCATCGGTCTTGAAGGCGAAGGGCTACCCTGTCAGCATCATCTTCTTTAAAGACTTCAACAGCTTGAACGCGCGCAGCCCTTCCGAGGAGGAGTACCGGCTGCTGGTGGACAAGTTGATGGAACTGAACCCACGCATGATCGGTCTCAGCGTCATGTCCACCTTCTATCTCTCGGCGGCCCATGAGATGTCCCGCCGCATCAAAGCAGCCTTTCCGGCGGCGTCCCTCGTCTGGGGCGGCGTCTATCCCACCATGTTTCCGAAAGAGTCCTTGGATCACTGCGACTATGTGATGCGCGGCGAATGCGATGAGGCGATCATCGACCTTGTGGAGGCGCTCTCCGCAGCAACTGATGTTGGTGAGCCGCCTAACCTAACACAGGTGCCCAACCTCACCTACCGTTGCGGCGACACTGTTATCGACAACCCCCTTAACCACCTGCGAGCACAGTTGGATGAACTGCCCTTCCCAGATATGGGCAGCGGCGCCATGTACCACATCAGCGACGGCAAGCTCACCTGCTGTGATCCTCAGGTGGCCAGCGTCTCCTATGAGATGAGCGCTTCCCGAGGCTGTCCCTTTGTCTGCTCTTACTGCAGCAGCCTGAACCTGAAACGGATCTACAAGGGCAAGGGACCCTTCGTGCGCCAGCGATCTGTTGACAGCACCCTAGCGGAACTGCGCTGGGCAAAAGGCCTCGTCAAGAACATGCGCATGGTCTGGTTCTGGGACGAGATCTTCGCCGATGACGAGTCCTGGGTCCGCGAGTTCGTCGGTCGCTACAAACAAGAGATCGGCCTTCCCTTCAACATCTGGGGACACCCGCACAAGATCAAGCCAAAGATCATGGCGATGCTCGTTGAGGCAGGGTTGCATCAGGTCGTCGTCGGCATCCAGCACGGTTCGCCGCGCATCCGCAAGGAGATCTACTTCCGCCCCGAGACAGACGAGGAACTGATCGAGATGAGCCGCATCCTGGCCGAAGCCAAGGTGCCCGAGGTCATCTACGACCTGATCCTGGACAGCCCCTTTGAGACAGTGGAAGACCTGGAGAAGACCTACCACCTCTGCATGAAGCTGCATAAGCCCTTCACCCTGAACCTGCACGGCCTCAGCTTCCTGCCGGGCACTGACATCGAAAAGTTGGCCGTCGATAAGGGACTGCTGACCTGGGAGGAGCTGAAGCAGCAGCAGTCTCGTCCCATCGAAGAGATGTACCATTCCTTCAGTTGGTGGACCCACACCGGTTCCAAAGAGGACCGGGAACGGGCCTACTGGAAGAACATGATCCACCTGACCCAGTTCGGATGGGCCTCGGCGCTCCTCCCCCTCTTCGAGGCGGGCATCTTCCGCCAGAAACCGGAGATGATGAACCCCTTGCGCACCACCGCCAACGGCTGGAACCTGATGCGTCGCGCCGCCCGCAAAGCCCGGCTGAAGCTCGGTCTGACCTGACGTTTAACGGTCACCCTCCTGGGCAAGACTGGAAACAGACCTTTGCCTTTGAGGGTGTTTTTTGTGCTCAAGTTTTTATTTTATCTGATCGTCCAGGTGGGTCTGTTCCTGTTTCTCAGCTTTTTCCTGCTCTTTCGCAACGGCGGTGAAGGCGCCCAGTGGGTGATCCGGCAGATGCCGTCCGTGGAAGCGACTGTCGCCGGATATGTGCGGGATTACACGCCTTCCCTTTTGGAGGTGTGGACGACCTTGGCGCCGCCTTTCGGGAACCAGCCGGGAAAGAGAGGCTTCCATGAGAGGGGTTACGGGCCGGCTTCACCGGATGCGATTGGCCCGGTGCAATCGCCCGGCCCGGAAAATTCGACTGACGAAAAGGGCCGCAGTGCTGCCGGCGCAACGTCGGAAACGGGACATCCGGATCAAGGGACAGGTGAAGGGGCAGGCAAGCGGATCGATCCGGCGGTGATCGAAAGCCTCGCTTCGGCCATGCAGGCCTCAGGGATTTCGCCCCAAGATGCCGCCGTCACCCTCTCCATGCCGGTGGATTCCGAACTCCTGAATGCAGCCGAGGAAAAGGAGCGACGCCTTGTCGCCGAGACGTTGCTGAAAAGACATTTCCGAGAGATCGCCGGTCAAGACGCCGCAGAAACCCCGGTCATCCGCATCGACGGACATCGGCTCTTCGCACTCCTGCGCGGTAATGACGGAAAAGGCAGCCGTTTGGACCTGATGCTGCAGAGCGATGGGGAGCGGGGTCACCTGACCGCTGTTCTCCGGGAACCCCTGGCCGATGTAAAAGCGAGCGAACGGCTGAAACGGCTTTACGGCTTGGCCGATGGTCGCGGGCGATGTGAATTCAGCCTAAGCTTGCAAGGGATCCGGCCGGGATTTTCAGCGCCCGAAGAACAGGAACGGGTGATCAGCGACTGTCTGGCACGCCTGCAGGCCCAGCCACTGCGGAGTTCCGCCAAGGAGGCGGTCGTCATCAGCGCCTATTGTCCCCTGTTGCCCGGGGGGATTCGCATGGGCGATGAAAACATGAATCTCCAGGCGATGGCGCGCTATTACGGCGTCGATAGGAACACGCACTTTGCTTTCGGCTATCCCTTGCTGATCCAGGAGATGTAATCGGATCCCATCCAAGAGATGCATGTGTAGCCGAAAAAGGTTCCGGAGAAAGTATTTTAGGCAGGAAAGCGTTGTGACCTGTCGAATCTAAACTGGGTTGTTGAATCGCTTTCGACTTCCTACATACCCAGCGGTTTGCGGATTACCCAAAAAAAGGGGGGCGGCCGGCTCCCGGAGAACGGTGAAGACGGCAGACAGAATTGATGGAGACAAAAATTGTTGTGCGCGGGGGCAACCCCCTGATTGGACATATCCGTGTCAGCAACGCCAAGAATGCGGTGCTGCCGATCCTGATCGCGTCGCTGCTGGCAGAAGGCGAATCGACGATCGCCGATGTTCCCCGACTGGCTGACGTGGATACGACCTGCGCCTTGCTGCAGCACATGGGCTGTGAGGTGGCGCGGCAAAACGGGAATATCATCGTCCGCACCGGATCCCTTTCCGGTGAAGAGGCGCCTTACGAGTTTGTGCGTATGATGCGCGCATCCTTCCTCGTGCTCGGTCCCTTGTTGGCGCGACTCGGAAGGGCTGTCATCTCATTGCCGGGCGGTTGCGCCATCGGTTCCCGGCCGATCAACCTGCACCTAAAAGGCTTGGAGGCCATGGGCGCCAAGGTCCGCCTCGACCACGGCCATGTGGAGGCCCACTGCCGCCAGTTGCAAGGCGCCCAGATCTACCTGGATTTTCCCTCTGTGGGAGCGACGGAGAATCTGATGATGGCCGCTTCCCTCGCGAAAGGGCAAACGGTGATCGAAAACGCCGCCGAGGAGCCGGAGATCGTCGACCTGGCCAACTACCTGAACCGGATGGGGGCGCGCATCAAGGGCGCCGGCACGCCGGTCATCAAGATCGAAGGCGTCGAGCGGCTGCAAGGCGGCGCCTACACACCGATCCCAGATCGGATCGAAGCGGGCTCCTACATGGTGGCGGCTGCCGCCACCGGCGGCGACCTGACGGTGGACAACATCATCATCGATCATGTCAAGCCGGTCATCGCCAAGCTGAAGGAGATGGGCGCCACCGTCCAGGAGATGGAGACGAGCCTGCGCGTGACTGTCGATCAACCCTTGCGCGCCGTCGACATCAAGACCCTGCCCTACCCCGGTTTCCCGACGGACATGCAGGCGCAGATGATGGCGTTGCTGTCTGTCTCCACAGGCACCGGCGTGGTGACGGAAACGGTCTTCGAAAACCGCTTCATGCATGTCGATGAATTGAAACGGATGGGCGCCCAGATCAAGGTGGAGAGTCGGACCGCTGTCGTACAGGGCATCCCTAAGCTCTATGGCGCGCCTGTCAAAGCGACAGATCTGCGGGCCGGCGCGGCGCTGATCGTGGCCGCCCTGGCTGCCGATGACACGACGGAAATCGGTTGCGTCCATCACATCGATCGCGGTTACGACGATATTGTCGGCAAGCTCCGGGAGGTCGGTGCCCGGATCGATCGCGCCCACGCGGAGTGCTGAATTCCCTGTTGTTGGCGTCATTTTTCCTCTAACACCGCGCATACACATAGATGCGCATGGATGCTGGAGGGGGGAGGCGCGCGTGCGGCATTGGAGACAGCGACGGTGGAATCTGCGGCGGTGGAAGTTGGGGTTGGCGATGACGTTGATCGCCGGATTGCTGGTTGTCCTGGCGATCCCCTGGCTGTCCGTCTACGGCCCGTACCTGCGGTTGCGCCTCTCCCCGGCCGCCGGGCCGGAAGTGACGGTGCGAACGGAGCAGGACCAAATGATCCGCATGCCGATGGAGGAATACCTGGTCGGTGTGCTGGCCGGTGAGATGCAGCCCCAGGATCCGCCCGAGGCATTGAAAGCCATGGCCGTCGCCGCCCGCAGTTTTGCCTGGTTGCGCGTTGAACGCGGTGAGACCTTATGCGCCACGGTGCACTGCCAGGTCTGGTTGTCGCCGGAGCAACGGTTGCAACGCTGGGGGGCGCTTAACACGCCTCGCTTTACTGAACAGATTTTGAGCGCCGTTGCAGCGACGCGCGGGCAGATGTTGCTCTATAAGAACAAGGTCATCGACGCCACTTATCACGCCTCCTGCGGCGGCAGGACCGAGTCGGCCGCCGCTGTCTGGGGGAGGGAGATCCCCTATCTGCAGAGCGTTTCCTGCCCGGAGAAGCCCGAACTCCGGGAGGCGCGGTTTACACCGGGTGAACTGGATGCCCGGCTGGGAACGGCGCTGGCGGCAATGGCCTCCAAACTGCGTCGCAATGCTGTCGAGGTCGTCGACCGGACCGAGACGGGGCGGGTGAAACGAGTCCGCGTGGCCGGCGAAGAGATCGAGGGAACCCGCTTTCGCAACGCCCTGGGACTGGCATCGACGGATCTGCGCCTGAACTGGGACGGCAGCGGCCTGCGCGTCGAGACGAGGGGCCATGGTCACGCCGTCGGGCTTTGCCAGGCCGGGGCGGTGGCGATGGGCGAAAAGGGCGACCGTTACGTGGGGATCCTCGGCCATTACTATCCTGGGACAAGGCTGGAGACATTGTATTAAATCCGTTTATATGGTTTCTAAACGACTAGAAGAAGTCGTTTTTTCTTTTCCCACTTATTTATGTTATTAATTAGAAAAAAGCCGTTTGTGAAGGTAAAAACATTGAATTAAAAGAAAAAAACATAAATTAAAATCGACAAATGTCGAAAAAAGCAGAATGATACTATCTTTACAATATTAAATTAATGTTTATAATAAACTTCGCAGGTGCAGTACAGCAGTTAGGGGTGTGTACATGGAATAAATACTACACTAGAATTAAAAAAATACTATTTAGAACAATAAGGAGGAGCACGACATGGCGAGAAAAGGTAAATTAATTGCTACGGCTGTAGTTACAGGGATTTTAACCTCAATTGTGTTTGCTACGTACGCATCATCCTCAGATAATCTAGCGGATGACAAAAAGATCCTCACTCAGGTACAAATGGAGACGGCCTCATCAATAGAAAAAATTAAAACCAAGCAAATTGATAAATTTCTGGAAAACGTCAAAACTGACACGAGGTATAAAGATTTTGATAAAAGTAATATTAAAAAGCAATATGAAGAACTCCAGGAAAGCAATCCGATTCTTGACTATAAAATAATTGATACAAAAATAATTGATGGGAGTAATGCAGAACTAATCGTTGAGTTTAAATATCCTGATGGAGTAGAAAAGTTTAGACTACAGGCTGTTAAAGAAAAAAACAAATGGCTATTGGTTTTACCGGGTTCTGTAGTGCATGAATAAGATATAAGGTGGTAAACATTTTAATGAAAAAAGTAATTGCAACTGTAACATCTTCCCTATTAAGCGTAGTATTATTCGCATCAACGGCATTTGCGGCTTATCTTGTTGTTAGCTATTGTACGTACAGTTTTGCCGCTGGCGAATACGGTAA
>NZ_WXEY01000019.1 GCF_009877425.1 Heliomicrobium undosum
ACCTGCTAGGTTTTCCGCATAGCCCTGCAGGACGGGGTTCTGCTGCCGGGCCGCATTCGACCGGATTTGGTTGATCGCCCAGCGCATGTCCACCTGCCGCGTCTGAATCTGAAACTGTACGGGCCTCGTCAGGCCGGAAAGATAGCGGGAGAAGGCCGACTCGACAGACGACTGCTCATTGTCCGAAAGCAGGAAGTAGTTGATGGACCCGCACTCGATGGCCGCCCGGTATTCGCCCGCGCCCAGGTTGATGGCGCTGTGACGGATATCCTTAATCTTGAGGAACGTCTGGGCGCTGGGGATGTCGGGCTTCTCCTTTTTGCTTCGCCGCTGCTTTCGTTTCTCAAAAAAGAAAACGCTACCAAAAATGGCAGTCAGCAGCGTAATGATCCCGGCGGCAACGATCAACGTAAGCCCCTCCGTTTCTCCTGGGCGGGCAACATCGCCGCCGGATCCTGGATGTACGGGAACGCTTTGGGACGGAAGGCATAGGCCAGTCGGTTTCGCCAATACTGGTCGGCGGTCATCCCGAAGGCGTCCATATTCCAGAAGGCCATGTATAGGCCAAGACCCAGCGGAATGACGCCCGCTACAAGGCCGGGGATGATGCCGGACAGAGCGAAGACGGTGAGGCCGGCCCCTCCTCCGAAGCACAGCCCCACCAGAAAGTAGGCCAATTGCCGGAGGCTGAACATGCCTCCGACAACCTTATCCTCCCCATCCATCTGCAGGGGAAGGTGATACATGCCCCCCATTGTTCATCTCCTCGTTTTCTACTGGAAAATGCCAAGACCCACGGAGGTAAGAAACCAGGCGCCGCCACAGATCGCCGTGCCGCCCATGGCCATGAGAAAGCCCGTCATCATGTCGGCACGCTTTTGCGGATTGGAACTGAGCGCTGCCATCTTGGCCCCAATGGTAGCCATGGCAACGGCGCACACGATGGTCAAAATCGCCATGATCCACTTGACCGCATCTAGGATTTTGTTCCCTGCAGATTCCAAACTTTGCTTTTGTACGCCGCCCGTTACACTGACATTTACTTCAGCAAAGGCAATCCCGCAAAAGATGAACGTAGCAGCTAGGCAGAGGGCCAGAATCACCGCTGTTTTTTTCTTCAATCCCATTCTTTCACCCCCTTAAAGAAAAATGAACTGCGCTTTTGTTTTGCAGGAGGCCTGTTACCCCCCCTCAAACAAAAAAGCCGACTTCCCTGCCATGGCAGAAAAATCAGCTCCGCAATCATAACGCCCCGGCCTTTTATGGAGAGCCAGGGCGTTTTACTTACTTTTGGACACACCTTGGGCGCTGGATTTTTGTGAGGTCAAAAACCCAAATTTCTGTGGATGTAGAGGCCTGCGCTTTCGACTTCCAGCAAGTCACACCTGCCTCGTTTTGGGCATACCTTGGGCACTACGGTTTTTGTGAGGTGAAAAACCCAAATTTTCGATTCGGGAATCACCAAAAACCATTTACAACTTAATTATACTGATCCTTTAATTAGTGTCAAACGACTGGGCGACAGACGAGAAAACAAAGACGTTATTAGCATACTGCAACCTTCAATGCTTGAATGGCCTGATCTTTTCCTTCAATCCCGTGTTTCTCTGGCTCACCTTGTCGTTCTTGACAGCAATCCAGAGAGCCCTGTCTGTCCCCACAAGAACCGCCATCTCCCTGGCCCGCGTGATCGCCGTATACAGAAGGTTCCTTGCCAGCATGACGTAGGACTGTGTAGTAATGGGGACGATTACGGCCTTAAACTCGCTTCCCTGGCTCTTGTGGACGGTGATGGCGTAGGCCAGCGCCAACTGTCCCAACTCTTCCTGCGTGTAGGCAACCTCCTGGCCGTTAAACTGGACCACGATACCCTCTGCGGGTTCCGACTCGCTATCGTCGCTGTTCGCCTGCACCATTCCTACCGAGACGATGGTTCCGATGTCGCCGTTAAGTACGCCTTTACCGTAGTTGTTCTTCGTCTGGATCACCTTGTCCCGTAGGCGGAACACCTGGCTGCCGTAAGTGATTTCCTCCATCTTTCCACTACCCCGCGCCGGATTGACAACCTCCTGCAACCGCCGGTTCAGGCTATCCGTCCCGGTATGCCCTTTCTTCATCGGGCACAGCACTTGTATGTCCCCAATGCCCATCCCTTTTTGGATCAGCCGCATGACGGACCGAAGAATCAAGTCGGCCACTTTTTCGGGGTCTTCCTGCCAGATGAAGAAAAAGTCTCCCTTGGTCGGATTGATCTGGGGCGCCTGCCCCCGGTTGATGCGGTGTGCGTTCAGCACGATCTGGCTCTGTTCCGCCTGGCGGAAGATCCGGGTCAGCCGGACGGATGGACAACCGGCCTCAATCAGGTCTTTCAGTACGTTCCCTGGCCCCACAGAGGGTAACTGGTCCGTGTCTCCCACGAGCAACACTTTCGTCCCCGGCGCCAAGGCGTCGAATACCCGATAGGCCAGCGAGAGATCCATCATGGAGGATTCATCGACCACAAGCAGGTTGCAAGGAAGCGGGTTGTCCCGGTTGTACTGGGCCTTGCCGTCCTTGCCGATACCCAGCATCCGGTGCAGTGTTCCCGCCTCCCGGCCAGTAACTTCGGCCATGCGCCGGGAAGCGCGCCCGGTGGGTGCTGCCAGTAAGATCTTCGCTTCGGGATGCAACTTTTCAAAGACATACAAAACAGCACGGGTTGTTTGTGTTTTACCAGTTCCCGGACCGCCCGTCAAAATCAACAGATCCGTCTGAGAGATGGCCCGACACGCTTGTCGTTGCTCTGGCGCAAGTTCAATCCGGGTGGCACGCTCATAAGCGAGAATAAGTTTATCCAGGTTGGCTGGCGGTTTGTCATGAACACCCATCATCGCCTGCACTTTTTCGGCCAGACGCAGTTCGGCCTGGTACAGCCAGCTTGGATACACGACCTGCCCGTTCTGTACTAACACAGTCCGCTCCTTGTCGTCGGCCAGGGTGCATAACTGGCTTAGGGCCCGCTCAACGCGCTGTCTCTCCACCGAACGAGTCTCACGGTTCAGTAGCACGCATGACTGCTCGATGACATCCTCCATGGGGATCCAGCAATGACCCAGGCTGGCAGTCTGTCCCTCTACGACATGCCGGATCGCCGCCTTGATTCTCCCATCGCTGTCCCTTGGCAGACCCACCGAGGCGGCGATCTGATCGGCCCGGTAGAAGCCAATCAGGTCCACTTCCGTGAGCCGGTAGGGGTCCGTCTTCACGATATCAACGGTACGGCTGCCAAACTTCTTGTACACTCGCTGGGCCAGCTTCGGCGTGAATCCCAGCGGGAGCAGGTTCATGACCACGCGATGCAATTCGTGCCGGTCCCGGATGGCATTGTAGATCTGCTCGGCCTGTCGGGGTCCTATCCCCTTGATCGCCTCCAACGTTTTCGGTCCCTGCTCCAGGATGATATCCAGCGCATTAGTGCCGTAAGCGTTGACAATCTGAGCGGCCTTGCTACTACCGACACCCTTGATAAAGGCACTAGACAAATACTCGCGGAGTTGAGCCTCGTTAGTCGGCTGCGGGCGCTCCCAACGGGTCACCTTCAGCTGTTTTCCAAAGCGATTATGGTCCACCCATTCACCCCACAGGATGAGGGAATCATTCGGGGCCAGATTGAAAAACTCCCCGGTGGCCGTCACCGTATCCTTCCGTTGTTCCGGTGAAATGGCGAGGATGTAGAAGTCGCCTTTTTGAAAGATAATCCGCCGGACGATCCCCTTCAGTTCTGCTGTTCTTGCATCACCCGCTGCTGGTTCCGTTGCTTGCTGAAAAAGGTCACTCTGCATAGCCAACATGCTTTCCCTTGCTAAACCCCCCTTCTCCCTTCTATCGGTTATGTTTCCGGCAATCGTTTTGGTTTTTCCAGTGAAAGAAGGGAATTCGGTTGCCTTTTTCCTTCGTTCAGAAATGCTTGATTATCTGGGGCTTTCTGTTGTCAGCCAGAAACATACACGCTGCCAATTTGACATACTCCCACGAATAAATTCGTGGGAGTATGTCAATCTGGCCAATGCCACCCGAATGTCCCGAACCCAGCGCACCAGCGCAAAGGCTTCCCAATCAACATCAATCCGATTTCCTTTTTCACTGGAAAAAATCACTATCTACCCTGACCGCACTTCCTCGGATTCACCGCTCCAGCCCCCCCCAAACCGACTGCCGTTGTATATTTAAAGAGTAAGAAGAGAGAGTCGCTGCCGATTAGCCGAAATCAGCCGAAAACTCTCGCTAGACGAAGATTGGAAGCATTTTTTGGGGTGTGGGGGGTGTGACGTTTTCATCACACATGTGTGATGTTTTTATCACACCCTATAGACAGATCTCCCCCTGTGCGGTTTTGGTCAAAAAACGTCAGGGTTATTTAGCGGCGCTACCTTGCTTCAGTTCTATGTACCGCTTACGGGGATAGAGACGCCCGTATTCTTCACCGGGACGAATCCAAAGTTTGTAGGGAAGAATCATGCCCTCCTTCTCCAGAAAATCGTCGTTAATGACGATCCGGCATAAGGTGGCGTTGATCCGGTTCTGGCTGCCTGCAAACATGATCTCAGGGTTGACGAACAGTGGCCGCTCTTCCACCACCCGCCCATGACGCTTGATACTCCGAAGGTTGATCAGTTCATAGACGATACCCTTTTCGATAAGCCGGCTGACAAGGCGACTGACGTGTTCCCGCGAGAACCCAAAGACCCGCCCCAGTTCGGCAATGGTGAAGTATTTTCCGCTGGACTTCTGTTCTTTCCCCTGTTGAACATGTTTCGTCAGGGCGTTAGAGTGCATCTCCACCACGGCGCTCAGATGAAAAAGGAAAGACGATTCGGACGTCGTTAGGTAGTTGTTGCTGGTGAGATACAGTACATTCCGTGAAATCACCTGGGTAAACTGAGCCGCCCCCTTCTCTCGCTTCTTCACCAGCGTAAACCCGGCCACATTCGCCTTTTTTTCTTCTTGGTTGACCACCGCCAGATCAGCCGGCATCGGTGGCCTGGAAGGCGCAGTCCGCAGTCGTCTTGTGAACATAGCCGTCCCCTTTCTGTCAGTTACTTCGCCTTGGTTGCATATGGAATCGTGTCGGGATTAAAAAACTCCGGTTGCATGAGGTCTGCCCAGTCTTTAGCTGCGCACGCGCAGTCGTAGTCAACTTCGCTCTTTCCTCTTGGAACCCAACAAGCCACAGGCGCTTTTGCCTGCACCACCAATCGAACAGCGGCATTACCCAGCGTGGTGGCCAGAGAGCCGTGGAGCCATATGGTAAGCATGTCGCTCTGCTGGATGCGCTTGACTACACCTCTGCAGCGACCGTATTCGGGCACATCCACCTCAACGGACTGTCCGACCGTCCAGGAGTAGATATCTGTCGTCTTCACGTTTACCTGGACACTCAAATCCTGAGTAAGGGACTGCAAGAACCTTGCTTCTGCGGCTGAGATCGGGCGAAGCTTGTATCCAGTGTGGTAAAGTGGAACCCCAGATAGAAACACCTCCAGATGCTCCAGTAGACTGGCCTGTTTTCGTAGTCCGACGAGTATATACCCTGGCAATACCGGCTCTGATACAACGCGAGGCGACTTACCGGCGTTGACCACCGCTTCCCGGTGTAGCGAATCCACCTTGAGATAGGGTTTCAGTTCGGGAGGCGCTTGCGTACATATCGTGGCGCAGAGCGGCCGTTCTTGTCCTGTCTGGCGGACACAGGCCACGTGCCACTGGAATAGGTCAATCGTTTCCTTTTGCACGCTCCCTCCTCCCTTCTTGCAACGCCATTCCCTACTGACCTTCTGTCTTGGCCTTTATCCTTCGGATCGCCTCGTATACACGAGAAAGACTGACTCCGAGTTCCTTTGCGATGTCCCTGGGCTTTTGGTCCTTCCGTACGTAGACTGACCGCTCCAGCCTAGACAACCGGATGTAAACCGCTGTTTGTTCCTCGGTCAGCCCCAGGGAATGTGCCTCCTGTAAGGTGGCAGCATTGAGATGTATGATACCGGTCGCCTCCCGGATCGCCTGCCGGTAACTCTCGACGGTCATTCCGAGTTGCTGGGCCATCCGTTCACTTCTCCCGCCCGCGTATTTGACGATCAGCGCCTGGCGGTGGCGAGCCGTTAAACCATAAAAAACCAGATTGTCTGGGTGCTTTTTCAATTCCGACAGCTTGTGTGTCTGGATGAATTGTTCCTGGGTGTTGATATTGCACAGCTTGAACTGATTCTGGTCGAGCCGTTTGGCGACAATGGACTTTTCCTCGTCGCTGGCCCGGTCTACGATGGCCCGGTACAGTTCAAACTGTAGATCAGTCTTTCTTCGACTCAGCAACGACCGGGTTTGACGGAATTCCCGGTCCATGACATGCCATGGGGCTTGCATATAACCCTCCTGTTTATACCAAAAATAGGTTATTATAAAGCAAACAGGTCACGCCGTTTCCTTGTCCTTTTCCGCCAACTGCTGCTCAGCCTTCTTCATGACTTCGCTCCGATTGAGGATATCGATAACCTTGCTGAGCAACTCGGCATTCTTACTGGGGTCCGTGCCATAGACGGCACGGTATTCAATGGGATCTGGCCGCCTGGGCATAAGGCCACCTCCAAGTTCTTTAAATAAATAGCCACTTTTAGCAAGCACCGGAACACGGGTGGTCTAATTGTTTTTTAGCCATCATCTCTATTCGCGTTTCGCGTACTCTAGGGCGCAATAATTCATCCGCAGAAACACCAAAAACATCTGCGATCTTAGCCAAAATACTTGCGTCAATACGTCGCCTTTCTTTCTCCATGTCACAGTACATTGAAGGACTAACACCAATTTTTGAGGCAACAAACTTTGCTTTTAGTCCTTTCATAACTCGCAATTCACGAACATTAGAACCGCAACCCAAGATTTCACCCCCAAAACTCAATTTCGCATTTCGCGAATACACACAATTAATTTTTACATACGCGATACGCGAATGTCAATAGATTTATTTGCATTTTGCGTATTGTTATTTGCGAAGCACATAATCCTGTTATTATGTAGTTAGCTGGGGGGGGAGCCGATTGAAAACTACTGGAGAACGGATAAAGTGGGCCAGAGAACGTCTTGGAATGACCCAAGACCAACTAGCAGAGAAAATTCGTGTTAAGATTCCAACAATATCTGGGTATGAAAATAATTACAGGCAACCAGATAATCAGAAACTCCCTCTAATTGCCTCAGTGCTCAATGTGTCAGCGGATTTCCTACTGGGCCTAACTGATGAACCTACACCGTCCCAAAATAAAGGTGTTGGAAACGCTGTCAATCATATAGAATCGGCTCTCACAGACGACCCTGAACTTCTTACTTTCTTTGCTGAACTAAAAGAGCGCGAAGACCTCCAACTTCTTTTCAAACAAGTACGCCCCTTGCCGCCCGACGGGATCAAAAAGATCATTCGGATTATCAAAGCCATTGAGGATGAAGAAGCTCAAGAAGATTGATTAGTCCATAACCACGCAGGACCATCTAGGGAGGCACGTCTACGTTGAACCTCTCCATCCTTGACAAACAACTGATACTCAGTCTGATTGACGAGTCGATACCCTTTCATGACGTAATGAACACCTTTGATATTCGGATAAGCATCGGCAATCTCACGCCAGAGGTATATGCGTTCGTGTATGTCAGCCGGAAAGTTAGATACCATCTGGTGATAAATGGAAACATTAACGCAAAGACCCAGTACCGGGTGTTCTGCCATGAGATAAAGCACATCATCTATGATTTGCCGACGATAGGATATGTTGTGGGTCTGGACATGCAGAGGACGACAATTGAAGAGGCTGCGGACTTGTTTAAGTTGGCATAAAAGCAAAAACACCCCTAAGGGTGTTTTTGTCTTCTAGACATATTTCGACACTATATTCCATCTTTCGACTAATGATACTCCGTGTCTTTATTTTCTAAAAATTACTTTGATCCTTTAGGTCATTGAGTCTAAAACAGCCGCCGCGATAGTGGTAATGGACCCAATCTTTGTTTTACGGAAACATGCTTCCTATTCCTTCTAGCCCGCATTCCGCAAGTTGATATGCCAATAACAAATTTTGCGAGGGATCACGGATTCAGCCTGATTCAGTGTGCTAACCGTAACAAACAAGATTAAGACGAATAATTTGCCTTTTTGTGGGATTCTGTTGTGCTGATTTCGTGATTCTTTGTGACTTCTAGCGGATAAGTCCTTGAGTAACCAGAGAAACGGTAGATTCACATGCAAAAATAACGAAAAAAGGGCACAATCAAGCACACCCACCAATCGCTCTTTGAAGGAGTGATTCACAATGCGCGTCGCTATTTACGCCCGAGTCTCAACCGACGATCAAGCAGACCGGGGCACCGTTCAAAACCAAATCGAATTCGCCAACAAGTACTGCGACCTTCACCAGCACACCATCATCAAATGGTACATCGATGATGGCATCTCCGGAACTATCCCCTTGGAACAGCGTCCAGAGGGCTCAAAACTCGTCAAAGAAGCCTCCGAAAAGCCATTTGACGTACTTCTCATATACAAACTAGACCGCCTTGGCCGCAGCGCCCGCATTATCCTCAACGCTGTCCACGACCTGGAGCAGACCGGCATCGTTGTTCGCAGCATGACGGAACCCTTCGACACGGGTGACCCCTCTGGTCGTTTCCTGCTTACCATCCTTGCTGGCGTTGCTGACCTTGAACGGGATACAATTATCACCCGCCTATGGCATGGCGCCAATCGGGCCGCACGGGAAGGCCGCTGGCTTGGTGGGATTGTCCCGTACGGATATCGTGTTGTTGATGGCTACCTGGAGATCAACGATGACCCCCTCCCCGGCCACCACTTGAGTGAGTCCGATGTAATCCGCATGATTTATCACCAGATCACCGCCCAGGGGCTTTCAACGATTAAGATTGCCGACTACCTGAATGCCTTGGGCATCCCTCCCTCCTACACAAAGGACAACCGGCTCGTTACCTCCGGCAAGCGCAAAGTGGCCACATCCGGCCAGTGGCTTCCCGGTCGCGTCCGGAACATGATCGTCAACCCTACGTACAAAGGAATTCACGAGTACGGAAAACGCTCAAAGAAACAGCGCAGTACGATCACCCGACAGGTGCCCGCCATCGTTTCGGAGGATATCTGGGAGACCGCCCAGACATCGTTACGAAACAACCAGATCGAAGCAACCCGAAATGCCAAACGGGAATATCTCCTCCGGGGATTAATCAAGTGCGGAATGTGTGGCCTTACCTATACTGGAACTGCCTTTAAGGGTCCTAAAGGCGCACTGAAGGCATATTACGTCTGTAATGGAAAGATATCCTACCGAGGCAAGTATAGCGGCAAATGCGCGTCAAAAAACCTGCCTTTAGAAGAAATAGAACGCGCCGTATGGGGGGACTGCGTTCGCTTCATAAATGACCCTGGTGAAACACTGGCAGAGGTTGTGGCCAGTATGGAAGTCCGGAAATCGGAAAAGGAGAAATACTCTGACGAGAAGTTAATGATCGAACAAGCTATATTCGCAAAGGACCAAGAAAAACAACCGATTCTGGATTTGTACCGCCGCAATATTATCTCGTCGTCAGACGTAGAGAAGCAACTTTCGAAGATCGCCCAGGAAACGGAATACCTCCGGCAACGCCTCAAAGAGTTAGACAAGCTCGTTGCGATTGCTTCTGAGGATAACCTCTTATCTCGATTTGCTTCAGCCGAACAACTGCTCAAGGCATTGCGAGACAAACTGGCCAAAGACGACACCTTTGAAACTCGGCGCCAAATCGTGACGTCCCTTGTAGGCCGGATTGAAGTCTCGACAGAAATAAAAAACGGGCGCCCCCATGGAACCGTTACGATTCGATATATTTTCTCTAAAGGTGTTACATGCACGGACACGCGTGGGGTGCGACTATGGTATTCCCGATTCAGTATGGTGGCCTATCATTTCGTTGTGGGGCCATGTCCGGCCGGAACTGGTTTCAACCCACGCACCCGCACGGGGTGCGACAATCTCGGATCGGTGTCGTTTTTTGCACGATCGGGTTTCAACCCACGCACCCGCACGGGGTGCGACGGCGGCAGTATCGATCTGGTGTACGAGGGTGGCGGTTTCAACCCACGCACCCGCACGGGGTGCGACATAAAGTTTAATTGTTGATGGGAAGTGAGGGAAGGTTTCAACCCACGCACCCGCACGGGGTGCGACCAAAACGGAGTTATCCAAGATGGGGTTAAATGCGTTTCAACCCACGCACCCGCACGGGGTGCGACAACGTCTGTTCTTACCCGGTGATAGATATTCCATGTTTCAACCCACGCACCCGCACGGGGTGCGACGATCGAGCATGGAACAATCCACCTGCTGGGCTATGGTTTCAACCCACGCACCCGCACGGGGTGCGACGCCTCTAAACACAGGCGCTCCTTCTGCTTCCAGAGTTTCAACCCACGCACCCGCACGGGGTGCGACAGCCAAGTAGACGTGAAGCCGGGAATCAACATCACGTTTCAACCCACGCACCCGCACGGGGTGCGACGCTGGATTTGCCGGCGTTCCTGGCCAGCGCACGATGTTTCAACCCACGCACCCGCACGGGGTGCGACAGGCAAATGCATCACCGTTCATAAGGCAACCGGTGTTTCAACCCACGCACCCGCACGGGGTGCGACTCGCGGTCGTGCTCGTCATCGGCCAAGCCGAGATAGTTTCAACCCACGCACCCGCACGGGGTGCGACACAAGAGAACGGTTGTTTATATGTGGCATTAGAGTTTCAACCCACGCACCCGCACGGGGTGCGACGCAAAAGACCGGATGCTTGAATGGGTGCGTGGCGGTTTCAACCCACGCACCCGCACGGGGTGCGACCAGCGCGTTACCGCTGCCGGAGAGGACGCCGAAAAGTTTCAACCCACGCACCCGCACGGGGTGCGACCCAATCGCCAGCCCTTACCTACATCGGGCGCCTGTTTCAACCCACGCACCCGCACGGGGTGCGACGCAAAGCAGCCGAACTGAAAAAGGTCTATGCCGAGTTTCAACCCACGCACCCGCACGGGGTGCGACTTGGAGGATCTCAGCCACCCTGTCGGCAGGCGCCAGTTTCAACCCACGCACCCGCACGGGGTGCGACTCACCCTTCGTCCTCCTTCTATCGGAACTCACCCGTTTCAACCCACGCACCCGCACGGGGTGCGACGTAATGCCAGCAGAACGCTGACGTATTGCATCGGCAAGTTTCAACCCACGCACCCGCACGGGGTGCGACACCGCTACCCTGTCGAGACCGGTCTGGACGCGACGTTTCAACCCACGCACCCGCACGGGGTGCGACGCTTTTCGGAATATAGCAGAATTCCCCAATCATTTGTTTCAACCCACGCACCCGCACGGGGTGCGACCCTCTGTCGCTGATAGGATGACAACCTACAGCCTGTTTCAACCCACGCACCCGCACGGGGTGCGACCATTTCGAACTTGCTACAATAACTCAGCAGCGGCAGTTTCAACCCACGCACCCGCACGGGGTGCGACGATCACCGTCGACGACCTGGTCATTCGTGGTCTGGGCGTTTCAACCCACGCACCCGCACGGGGTGCGACCTTACGACAAGGTCAACCCGGAGGCGATTACCACCGTTTCAACCCACGCACCCGCACGGGGTGCGACATGGAGTATATACGGAAATAGTTAGATTATAAAAGTTTCAACCCACGCACCCGCACGGGGTGCGACCCTAAAACACCCCTTTATTTTTTAATCCTCAACCTCTGTTTCAACCCACGCACCCGCACGGGGTGCGACTCGAATGTCCAGTAATTCTCCTCCTCGTCGTCCAGTTTCAACCCACGCACCCGCACGGGGTGCGACGTCGACAGTCTTTCTGCCTTCCCGGACCATTAAGGTTTCAACCCACGCACCCGCACGGGGTGCGACTGCAAGTGTTGAGAAGTAAAAAATAAAAGAAATAGTTTCAACCCACGCACCCGCACGGGGTGCGACTGAGACAGAGCGGCGATGTTCCGGGACCAGTCCTCGTTTCAACCCACGCACCCGCACGGGGTGCGACGCAACGTCATCATTTGGAAAACCTCTAAAGCTATAGTTTCAACCCACGCACCCGCACGGGGTGCGACGATGCGGAAATAATTAGGACACATTGTTTCCACAGTTTCAACCCACGCACCCGCACGGGGTGCGACAATAAAGGTCTGATTTAGGATAGTCTGGAACGGGAGTTTCAACCCACGCACCCGCACGGGGTGCGACCGTTGGAAACTATACAGGCAAAACGGCATCAGGGTTTCAACCCACGCACCCGCACGGGGTGCGACCTACACTGATGAGGCAGGTTAAAACAGAACAAAAAGTTTCAACCCACGCACCCGCACGGGGTGCGACGCCGATTATAACGAGATTGTTATTTGCAACGCTGTTTCAACCCACGCACCCGCACGGGGTGCGACAATGGGTGTTTGGCTATAAGAAATGTTTATGGTGGTTTCAACCCACGCACCCGCACGGGGTGCGACCCCTTCATGGAAATTATATCCATTAATAATCAATGTTTCAACCCACGCACCCGCACGGGGTGCGACCACCGAAAGGTGACTTTTCTTTTTGAGTTCGTAAGGTTTCAACCCACGCACCCGCACGGGGTGCGACGCATATCTGTTTGTGTGACTACCCCGATCAAGCTGTTTCAACCCACGCACCCGCACGGGGTGCGACCCGCGCCAACAGTCGCCACTTCCGCAACCTCGCTGGTTTCAACCCACGCACCCGCACGGGGTGCGACGGCTAAGGACCGGGCTGGGTATAATCAAAAACCCCGTTTCAACCCACGCACCCGCACGGGGTGCGACAATCAATCAGATGTCACTGCGGAAACTGACGTTGGTTTCAACCCACGCACCCGCACGGGGTGCGACCACTCGCAGGGAGCAGGCCGCGATGATCACCGCCGTTTCAACCCACGCACCCGCACGGGGTGCGACACCGGGCCAAAAGAGCACTGTTGACGTACACAGTGTTTCAACCCACGCACCCGCACGGGGTGCGACGCTGCCGTTCAGTCCGTGGTTGCGTTCGCTTTGTGTTTCAACCCACGCACCCGCACGGGGTGCGACTGGACGCCGCAGGTTGGCGAAAAAGCGTGGAACGAGTTTCAACCCACGCACCCGCACGGGGTGCGACTGGACGGTGTCTCGGCGGGCGCTGATTCGCTCTTGTTTCAACCCACGCACCCGCACGGGGTGCGACAAGTCTGCGTGGGCGAGGAGTGCGATTACTACAGGTTTCAACCCACGCACCCGCACGGGGTGCGACGGGCCAGGAGTTGCGCGGCGCGTTGAGCCAGCGCGTTTCAACCCACGCACCCGCACGGGGTGCGACAAAGACGCAGGCCCATGATGCTACCCATTGCCAGTTTCAACCCACGCACCCGCACGGGGTGCGACGTCGATGATTGCGTAGTAGGCCGCTTCCTTCGGGTTTCAACCCACGCACCCGCACGGGGTGCGACGGGCAACCGCGTCACGCTTTCGGCGTTGTCGATGTTTCAACCCACGCACCCGCACGGGGTGCGACCAGGAAGTGATCAAAAAACACGGATACCCTGTCGGTTTCAACCCACGCACCCGCACGGGGTGCGACAAGGGACTCGAAAAATACGGCATGACCCTGGACCAGTTTCAACCCACGCACCCGCACGGGGTGCGACCAACCAAGGCAGAGTAACAGCCACAACCGAAGCAGTTTCAACCCACGCACCCGCACGGGGTGCGACGGCGATGTCAGCGCTGTCATAGATAGCGCAAACGGCGTTTCAACCCACGCACCCGCACGGGGTGCGACTGTGGTCGATGACAGCCAGATCCGGCGGGCTGAGGTTTCAACCCACGCACCCGCACGGGGTGCGACTTGCGCTCAGACTGTGAAGCCTTCGCGCAGTAGAAGTTTCAACCCACGCACCCGCACGGGGTGCGACCCGTTCGACTCCTACCACGTTGCCATGGACTACGGTTTCAACCCACGCACCCGCACGGGGTGCGACGCTTGGCGACGTGTCCGATGCCATAGACAAGGTGGCGGTTTCAACCCACGCACCCGCACGGGGTGCGACGGAGCGGCGATTGAAACGCTATCAGGATGCCGTCAGGTTTCAACCCACGCACCCGCACGGGGTGCGACTTGCCGAGCGGACGGCAAACGTCAACCAGACAAGTTTCAACCCACGCACCCGCACGGGGTGCGACTGGCGGATGTGACTTGACCGTTGTTGATGTAGGGGTTTCAACCCACGCACCCGCACGGGGTGCGACGGTGCGCTCCAGGGGGCCACGCAGGAAACGCTAAAGTTTCAACCCACGCACCCGCACGGGGTGCGACGCCACGCCAGCCGAAACGTGGGAGATCGCGGCGGTTTCAACCCACGCACCCGCACGGGGTGCGACGGGCAGGTGGCGAAGTGGAGGGGGAAGCAGAGGGGTTTCAACCCACGCACCCGCACGGGGTGCGACGCCTACGTCGAAGCCATCGCCCGCGACCTGTTTAAGTTTCAACCCACGCACCCGCACGGGGTGCGACGCAGACCGCCGTTGATCTGCTCCTGAAACATCTTGTTTCAACCCACGCACCCGCACGGGGTGCGACCACCAAAGGCGGTACAGCGAAATTCGAGATCTACGGTTTCAACCCACGCACCCGCACGGGGTGCGACGCCCAAGATTCTGTCGATAAGCAGTTCGCCGCCGGAGTTTCAACCCACGCACCCGCACGGGGTGCGACCGTACTTTTCCAGGCCCTTTGCGGTTTGTTTTTGTTTCAACCCACGCACCCGCACGGGGTGCGACCACACGTTTTTATCTTCTTTCTCGCGGAGAATAGGTTTCAACCCACGCACCCGCACGGGGTGCGACTCAATTCGTCCATGAGATCAAAGTCAAGCACTGGTTTCAACCCACGCACCCGCACGGGGTGCGACGTGGACGTAGTGATTAAGGCGGGGTTCACCGGGGAGGTTTCAACCCACGCACCCGCACGGGGTGCGACGATACAGGTTGAGCAGGGAAATGGCGGCTGGCGTAGTTTCAACCCACGCACCCGCACGGGGTGCGACGCAGAACTTCAACCAGGTATTAGACACGGCAAAGGTTTCAACCCACGCACCCGCACGGGGTGCGACCGCCTTTTCTGTACCAGGGCGCATTGTGAAATTGTCGTTTCAACCCACGCACCCGCACGGGGTGCGACTTTCTGCCACCTTCGTTATGCGCTGGGAGCGCAGGGTTTCAACCCACGCACCCGCACGGGGTGCGACAAACGTCCTGAGTGCAAGTCTTACCGTGTCAACCGGTTTCAACCCACGCACCCGCACGGGGTGCGACGACCTTACGGCGATGCCGCGGTTTCCATCCTCCTGTTTCAACCCACGCACCCGCACGGGGTGCGACAACGCCGCCGACAGGATTCATCTCCGCCCTACGCGTTTCAACCCACGCACCCGCACGGGGTGCGACGGTGCGGATCGCGAACTACGGCGCGGACGCAGTGGTTTCAACCCACGCACCCGCACGGGGTGCGACGTGGTTTGAAATGGTGCACAATTTGCAAGCAGTGGTTTCAACCCACGCACCCGCACGGGGTGCGACGACATCAACGCCCGCCGCCTGACCATGTACAGCATGTTTCAACCCACGCACCCGCACGGGGTGCGACCCGCGTGGAACTGGAGACGCGGGATGGGCGACAGGTGTTTCAACCCACGCACCCGCACGGGGTGCGACCCTACGGCAGAAGAAAAAATTGCCGTGCTCCAACAGTTTCAACCCACGCACCCGCACGGGGTGCGACGGTTTTCCGACTTGAAGACCACCAGGGATCTGACAGTTTCAACCCACGCACCCGCACGGGGTGCGACGCCAATACCGTCGTGAACATTTAAGGAGGAAGCCATGGTTTCAACCCACGCACCCGCACGGGGTGCGACACTCCATTCGGCGTCGGAGAACTTACCGGCAATGTCGTTTCAACCCACGCACCCGCACGGGGTGCGACCGGCGCTGGTTGCCCTGACGAAGACGGTCACACCGGTTTCAACCCACGCACCCGCACGGGGTGCGACCATCGGAACCTACGACCCCGGCACCGGGGCGCGTTTCAACCCACGCACCCGCACGGGGTGCGACTTATGACAGACATCCAGGCGCAAACATTCGGGCAGTTTCAACCCACGCACCCGCACGGGGTGCGACGGGTTTCCGTTGCAAATATCGATAATGGAGATTTGGGTTTCAACCCACGCACCCGCACGGGGTGCGACACCTCATGCGGTTCTGCCCTTTCTGCGGCGGTAAAAGTTTCAACCCACGCACCCGCACGGGGTGCGACCCTGCCACGCCATCGTAAGCGGTGACGGGCGCGCCGTTTCAACCCACGCACCCGCACGGGGTGCGACGCCAGAGACCGACAAAAACTGTAGGAGGTAGCCATGGTTTCAACCCACGCACCCGCACGGGGTGCGACGGCTGATTCTCCGGGTTGCTGGGTGATGTTTCCGTTTCAACCCACGCACCCGCACGGGGTGCGACACTATCGGCGGGACGGCAAAGTTTGAACTGTACGGTTTCAACCCACGCACCCGCACGGGGTGCGACCCATCAACGGCACGCCCTACGCTCTTCCGAACAGCGTTTCAACCCACGCACCCGCACGGGGTGCGACAGGACCGAAAATCGCCCTCGCCTCCCTTGCTCAGGTTTCAACCCACGCACCCGCACGGGGTGCGACCGCACCAAGGACACCAGCTTCCGCATTGACCCGGTTTCAACCCACGCACCCGCACGGGGTGCGACCCTAAAGCCGAGCGCATCCGGCGTCGTCGGCGCAGTTTCAACCCACGCACCCGCACGGGGTGCGACGGCGCAAAGTGTGCCGGTGATGGTGGGGTGGACTAGTTTCAACCCACGCACCCGCACGGGGTGCGACGGCGCGAAGAGCGACGAAGTCGTCGTCGCCCTGGCCCCGGTTTCAACCCACGCACCCGCACGGGGTGCGACGCTATACAGCAAAAAACCTAATCCCTAGCCCTTTACGAAACACATTTCCGCGAAACCATTGTGCGGCGTTCTAGAAACACGTGCCTGAAATGACAGAATCGGTATCCAACCCCTGTCAGATCACGATCGCGAACCTACCGGGTTTTTATGATCACTTTACGTTCGCGTTTCGTAATCAGATGATCATCGGACCTTCGGGATCATACGATGAATGGGCCCCAACATGGTCAACTCGCTTTTTCCAGTTAGTTCCCAGCATATAAAACCGTATGCTGTCCGTTTCCGGATCCATGATTTGCTCCAAACGGTGACGCAACTGAACATACTGTTCAGGATCCAGCAGGCACTCGAATACGGATTTTTGCACCCGTTGCCCGTAGTTGACACATTGCTTGGCAATTTGGCGAAGCCTTTTTTGACCGGCTGAATCCGTCGTATCGACATCATAGGTGATAAGCACCATCATAAGCATTCACCCCTATCTCTATCGCCACACAAAGGGCGGGTACCCATCCAGGTCGCCTCGGAGATAGCGGGCCAACAACAACGATTGAACATAGGGGATGAGCCCGATAGGAACTTTTTCTCCTAAAAAAGGATGGGTAATCTCCTCGGCTTTGCGCTTCTGCCAGGCCGTCAACACCGTCTTTCGCGCTTCCGCATCCATGTAGACAGCGCCGTTTTCCTTCTGGTAAAAACTTTTACTGTCCACTTGCCTGCGATTGATCAGCGACAAGGCCATTCGTTCCGCTAAATACGGCCGCAACTCCTCCATCACGTCCAAGGCCAGACTAGCGCGGCCAGGACGGTCACGATGGAGAAAACCGACCGACGGATCCAAACCGACCGTTTCCAGCGCCGCCTCTACATCATGAGCCAGCAGCGTGTAGAGAAAAGACAGCAGGGCGTTAAAACAGTCCAACGGCGGCCTCCGGCTGCGCCCGCGCATATAGAATGTTTCCTTTTGTTCAAGGATCAGTTCATCAATCGCTTCGAAATAGATTTTAGCTGCGTCACCCTCCATCCCGCGAAGGCGGTTCAGAGACCCCGCGCCGGGTATTTCTCTTAATATGCCGGCAAGCGAATTCACAGCCTTTTGGACAACTTCTCCCCGGATGCGCCCTTCATGATCTCGCAGTCCCCGCTGGAGCACCGTGCGCGCGTTCGCGATCTTTCCAGTCACCATATGGCCTGCAATCGCGAGAGAAGCGTCTTCATCATCGGCCATCCGGTACTGTTTGCGTCGCAAGAGAACATTCCCCGAGACACCGCCTGTCACCCTCGCCAGAAAACGGCCGTGCTCCGTCAAAAATGAGAGCGCCACTCCCCGTTCGGCGCATAACCCCATCAAAGCGGGGCTCGCGCCGGTATAGCCGAAGGTGATGATTCCTTCGAGGTTGTGGATAGGGACGCGAAATCGTTCCTCATCACCGGAACGGACGACCACATTCTCTCCATCGCGGGCTAAATAGGCGTCGGACAGCGTCACATAGAGCGTATTCAATAGTTTTCTCACGGCAACGCCCCCCGCTCCTCCTGAATATCCTTCAGCACATTCCGCACGTAGTCGGTCACGCGGCCGGTCTTCGGCAATCGCGGCATACAGGTGTCCCGGAGAGAACATAATTTGCAGGGTCCTTGCCGGGTCAGCGGCGGCGGTGTGGCGCCGCGTTCGTACAGTTCATGCATCCGCAGCGCCAAGTCCTCCACCTCTTTACGCAAGTGCTCGTCCAGTTCCACTGCTTCGCGCCGGCGGATCTCTCCATAATATAAGTACCCGGCATTAATGCGAATATGGTACATCTCTTCCAGGCACATTGCCTGTGCGCACAGTTGCACCCGATCCCGGTTGTCTTTTTTGGGCCGTCCCCTTTTGTATTCAACCGGATATGGACGCCACATGCCATCCTTCCCTGCCACCCTCACGGCTCCCGGCGCGAACCCCGCCACGGCCTCCGGGGCGGGGTCCGGCGCGTCTCGCACGGTTTCCATTGCGGTTTCGTTTTCAGTATCCGTCAAGCTTTCGACCACGCGATGGTACTCAATCACATCGGCGACGCCGTAGATGCCCAACCGTCGCGACACCAGCGGCACGGCGCGGGCCGTAATGCGATCGCCGCGCTTTTCAAACAGCAGCGGATCGTGGACGCGCTCATGGAGGATGCGCCCCTCCATGGTTTGCAGGTTTTCCTTCCACTGCTTTTCCAGGTGAATCAGCGCCCACTGGCGTTCGCAAAAGGCCATGTGCTGCAGTCCCGACAACGCCAGCAGTTCCTCTTCACCATACTCCCGCTTGCTCACAGCAGTTCCAATACCTTCACATTGCCGGGCAGCTTATCCTGATGCAACTCGATGTGATAGTCGGCGAAGGCACGCGCCGGCCGGGCTTTGTCGATCCGTTCCGCCCGGACACAGTCGAAGAGTTTGTGTGCGGGCGCATTGCCAAGGGCCGTTTCGTGCTGGAAGACATACAACTTGCGGGACGACATCTTGCCGCGCGCCGCCGAATGATCATGTTCAAACATCTCCATCAGCGCTTGCCACAGAAGAGCGAGGTCCTCGTCGGAAAAGCCTGTTTTTTCAGCCAGGTGGGACGATATGTACCCCTCAGCGCGGTAGAGGGCATAGGGCACGATGTGCTTTCGACCCATGGCCCGCTCTTTTTCCGCATCGTTGGCGTTGGTCACCGCCATGCGGGTGATGGTCACCTCTTGTTGCACGATCGGATCGATACTACGCGAAAAGGCGATTTGCACCGGACCGCGCACTTGACCGCAGTTGACTTCCGTCGTCATCACCGCGCCGAAAGTGCGAATATCGAAAAAGTTGGCGCACATATACCCGGTCAACTTTTTCGCCTGTTCCTGATCCTTTGGCAACTTTTTCGATTCCGACTTGATCCCAAGTGCTTCATAGGCCGTTAGGTGCTGTTTATTCAGCACAGCGCCTTCCCGAACATAGATATTGTAGTTCGGCTGACCGGCCTTGGCGATCTCCACATAATTGCGGATCTTTCGCTTCAGGCACACATCAGAGACGATCCCCAGGCCCGTCTCCGGGTCGATGCGTGGCAGGTTGCCTGCATCGGGGTCACCGTTGGGATTTCCGTTTTCCACCTCAAAAAACAAGACAAACTCATAGCGGTTGCAGATCGGCTCGGTCATCGGTTATTCCTCCTTATCGTTCTTTTTTGTATAGAAGCTTTGCCGCTGGTGATAATAGCCCAGCATGAAAAATCCTTGATCGTTCAGGTTCAGGTGGGCCGGAAATTCCGACAGTCCCGCCATGATCTCCTGGAACTTCTTTTCTAAATAGATGCTGTATTCCACTTTGGCGAGATGGTGCTGCGCATTGCGGAGCAGCAGCGGAAAGACCGAAGCCGGTGTGGCCGAAGCAGCGCCGAAGTAACGATCCCGGATAGTCGCGTTGATCCCCGGCAGCGCCTCCTGTTGCACCTTTTCCAACAGGGCGAACAACCGCCCCAACAGGTAACCGGGATGTGTCGACTGATCATTGAGCGCCATAGTCAGTGCCTCCTCCCCTTTGATTGAACCGTAGATTCGGGCATTACGCAGCAGATGTGCCTTGATCACCCCGGCGCGCACGGGGTTTATCTCGTGCTCCGCCCGGATGCGCACCAGTATGGCCTGATACAGCGCCTGCGGATAGGCGGTACCCAGCAGAATCGAACGGGCCAGCGTCCCGCCCAATTGGGGCAACACATTTTTGCGTTCGCCCTGCACCGCTGTTTCCTTCAAGATTCTCCAGATAGCCGGGTATTCCGGCCAACGTCCCC
Organism: Heliomicrobium undosum; assembly: GCF_009877425.1. NCBI lineage: Bacteria > Bacillati > Bacillota > Clostridia > Eubacteriales > Heliobacteriaceae > Heliomicrobium > Heliomicrobium undosum. Next base: position 20,886 of record NZ_WXEY01000019.1, read on the forward strand.
CTACCGGCAGTTGGATCGACATATCGCGAAAATGTTGAACGAAGCGCTCTACCAAAGAGCCGAAGGTATCCACATGCCAGAACCGCACCGACAAGCGCGCGGCGTTCGGAGAGAGCCCCAGTATGTAAAACCGCACGGATGAATCGAGTCTAGCGTCTTGATCCAGCACATGGTTGCCGTCTCGCACGTCACGCAAGACCTGGCGCACCCACTCGGCGGCCAGCGGATCGTAGCGCCGGCCGTCCTTTGGCGCTTCATCGTCTTCAAGCTCGGCAGGGTCAATAAGAGTTCCGATGATGCTTTCTTCTACCGAGGCTTCACGTTCAGCCCAAAAAAGGGTCGCCGTATCGCCGATCTGCACCTTGTTGCGCTTGCTGCCGAGCAGGTAGTTTAAGGCGGCGCCGTATCCAGACGCTACATGGGAGGCAACGGGGGAGTTGATGCTCTGCTCTTTGCCGTAAGACTCGAAGGAATCCTTGTTAAAGGAAACCAACGACGCGCCGGCTGTTTGAGCGCCCCACACCCCTTTGATCGCCGGATGGAGCCGGGCCACGGGACCCCATTCGCCGGTGACGAGGCACTGCCCCTTTTCACTTGATTCCCTTTTTGCGGTATATCCGATCCAGGCATGCTGCACGGAAGGACGGTCATGGATATAGCCGGGACTCCCGTCGAGACGGAAGACAAGGTTACCCCCCTCTAGAAGTTCATTGCGCGCGTCGCTCCATTGCGGTTCATCGATGACACCGGGCTTACGTCTGCGCAAAAACGTGAGCACCGCCTGGGCGCCCTCGTCGTCCACTCCTGCGAACACTTCCTCATGCAATTGGAGAAAGGCCTCAAAGGCCTTAAGCGCCCGTTCCGGTTTCCCTTTTTCATCAATCCCCAGCACATAGGCGCTGTTGTCGCAAAGAAAGTTGGGCGAGATGCCGGAAGAACGTTTGATCTGCTCCGGCACATCCAACTCCCGGGCGACTTTTTTGTTTTTCACCACATCATAAAGGGGAAATAGGTCCAGCAAATCGCCGGAAGCGGACAGGTTTAAGGCGAAAAAGACCTTTGCTTTGCTGTAGCCGGTTTTGGGCATCCCCGAGCCGGGATCAGCGGTCATGCGTTCGTAGAAGTCGTAGAGAGCCTGTAAGATCACCGAACGCCACCTCCCTGCGCGAGCCGTTCTACATCGATGACCCCGTTTCGCATCGTGGGACGGAAGAAGCGCGGCGTCATGCCATCGGCGTAGTCGATGTCCCAGAGCATCCAGCCGAGATCCCGCTCTCCCCGAAGGGACGATGCGGGCAATTCCCCTTCAAGCAGTTCAAATTGGGCGGGAAACTCCCGGCATCCCAGATAGGGGCGGTGGTAACACTGTCCCTCCCTCGCCCGGCGAAGGAACATATTGTAGTGTTTTTCCGGCGTGTCCCGCTCTCCCCACTTGTCCGTCGCTTCGAAGTGCGCCTCGATCACATAGGCCACGTTGCGCAACAAGAGGGCGGCCCGCTGCTGCCGGTCCTCTTCGACCGATTGATAGAGGGCGACAGTGTTTCCATTCATCGCCTTTTTGACGTTGGCTGCGGAAATCTTGCTTCCCACCTCGTTGCGGCGGAAGTTCTCAAAGCGGATCTCTTTCAGTACGTGGATGCGATCCACCACCCAGCGAATGGCCGGTTTCCAGTGAATGGCCTCCAGGATTCCGCGGGCGGCCGAAGGGGTGATGACATCGTAACTGACTCTTTCGGCTTTCATCTCCGGGCGGGTAAAACAGGCGTAATCGCCCCATACCTTCAGTTTGATCCCATAGCCCAATGCGTTCCCTCCTTTACAAACCAAATCTCACGGAAAACCAACGATAGTTAATCGGAAATCAGCAACAGATCCGTTGAGGCCCCCCTTCCATCACAGGGCAACAGTCCAATATTGTCATCATAATAGCTCTTATCGACCAACACCTGGATCAGCCCGCCCTCTGTCTTCACTGCGCCGGCTCGGCAGTAGTTCAACCAATCAAAGCGGTAGACGCCAACGGTGTACGCTTGCAACCGGCGACGGATGGCCGCTGTGATTCTTCCTTGCGCTACCTCGTCAATCAGGCTGCAAGCCTCGTCATCGAAGGGAATCACCACCGACACCTGTTCGCTGTCGATGATGCGAAACCGCTCGGCGATGTCTTTGAAGGGAAAGGCGAGCGGCTTAACCCCCTCTTGCAGTTGTTTGATAATTCCCTGTTCGTCCAGTTTTTCGGCTTCGATTTCGAAACGATAGGTAAAAAACCGTTTAATCGCCTCTAGAGACAGGGGATCATCCCCCTCGCGCCATGCCCTCTCTCCCAGCTTGGCCATGAGAGCCGGCCAGCCTTTGGGCGATTCTTTGTCGGGCGAGAATACAAGCACCTCCCCGTTCTTGCGTTTTCCTTCACGGTTGCACCGCCCGGCGGCCTGGGCGATGGAGTCGAGGCCGGCAAAGGCGCGATAGACGATTGGAAAGTCCACATCCACCCCGGCTTCGATGAGGGGTGTCGAAATGACCTTGCAAGGGTTGCCTCGTCTCAGCGCCTCCCGAATTTCCTTTAATTTTAGCGTGCGATGCTTCGGGCACATGAGCGCGCTCAGGTGCCAGCACCCTTCACCTACGCCGATGCCTTCGCTCATCCTTGCGCTTTCGCCGAGATACTCAAAAAGTATCCGCGCGTGGCGGCGGGTGTTGACGATGCACAGCGCCTGACTGTGAGGCGCCAGTTGTTCGATCAACTGTTCGTCATTCAGTCTGCCGGCGTTTCGCACTGTGACCCGCCGCAACTGCTCATAGAGCGTTTGCGGTTGGTCGATGATTTCCCGCGACGTTACCTCTGTTGGGAGCAACCCGTTCAGCGCCGGTTGCGTGGCCGTGCAAAGGAGCATCGTCGCGCCGTAATTGCGCACCAGTTCGGTCAAGGCGGCCAGACATGGTTTTAGGAAACGATCAGGGATCATCTGCGCTTCGTCGAGGATGATTACGCTGCGCGCCAGATTGTGCAACTTGCGGCAGCGCGAACTCCGGTTAGCGTACAGCGATTCGAAAAACTGCACGTTCGTCGTCACGACGATGGGCTTGTCCCAGTTTTCCGTCGCCAGTTTCCAGCGCAAAGCCCGGTTATCTGCCATATCGTCCTCGTACGCGTCGACCGGGTGATGGCGCTCCGGCTGGTAGGTGCTGTGATGCTCCAGCACGTTGTCATCGCCGAAGATCTCCCGGTAGAGAGCGGCATTCTGCTCGATGATACTCGTAAAGGGAATCACGCAGATCACTCGGTCGAGACCGTTCTTTACGGCATGGCGCAGGGCGAAGTCCATGGCGGACAAGGTCTTCCCGCCGCCTGTCGGCACGGTCAGGGTAAACAGCCCCGGCGCCAGTTCCGCTTTTTCCCGGCACTGACGGAGGATGTCGGCGCGGGCCTGGTTGACAACTGTCTTGGCGGCTTTTTGGCACTTTTCTTCGAGGTGTTTTTCGAGCTTGTCGAGCAGAGCGGATAAGTCTTCTCCCGGATCGCGCAAAGCGGCCAGTTCCGGTTGCATAAACCGTTCCGTATCGAGGTAATCGGCATCGACCAAGCAGGAGAAAAGCATGCGGACAAAGAGGGAGACGCTGACGCCTTGCTGCTTTTTTATCGGTCCTATGGGCAATCGCTCAAGTCTCTGCCCCGGCACAGGGGTGATCTCTGTCATGTAGGCGCTGTAATCATGCAAGTCAGGCGTTTCCAGCCGATTGAACAACGTGCCCTTCACATTTTGGCTTCCTGCGCTGTGAAAACCACTGTCAGGCAACCCCGTATGATGGCCTGCCGATGTATAGGCCAGTATCCGGGCTTGTCCGTTGGGATACAAGCGTGTTGCCAATTGCGCCCCAGCGGTGGAATGATCCACGCTGATATGACTGCCGCGCAGCCGCTTCTGAAACTCCCGCGCGTATTTGCCGATGTCATGGAGCAGGCCCGCCGCTTCACCCCATGGAGCAGCGTTGAACCGGTCGGCAAACTGCGCCGCCCGTTCCGCCGTTTGAAGCAGGTGGGTGTGGAGTAACTGCCATTGCTCTTCCGGCTGGTCCGGCAGTGAATGGGCGTAGTACTTCAAACAGTGCACCTCCCGGAAGCCGATTCGGTATTTTTTGTATGGGCATTCGTTCAAGTCTTTTCACTCACTTTTTATACCACATCAAATATCTCGTTTCCTTTAGCGAAAAATGTCGCAAGGCGTCGATTTCCCATTTGGTGAAGTCTTTTTTATACAAATTAGTTTTTTTACAAAAAAAATGCCCCGGATGCTATCCGAGGAGAAGTGCATGTGCCCGATCCCGATGACAGTTCGGTGCCCATCAAAAATAAAGGGCTATCGTCTGGGTGGCCTGATCCCATGCTACGAAGTACCCCATTTTTTTAAGGATTAATAGGGGAATCATGACACGATCATTCAAAATTTCTGGCGCCGCTTCTATCGCTTCTTCTTTTCCGTCTATCATCATTTTATTGCTTCCAACGAATAGTTCAATTTGTTTTTTTGAAATACGAAATGTCACTTTTTTGCTGGTTTCATCCCAAAGTAAATCCTGTTTAGCGATATCCAATGCATCGGCAAAGTATCTAAGCGATACGTAAGCACGCTCTTGACTGATGTAGGGTGCTACATCCATGGTTATTGTTTTATCATCTTTTATATAATTTAGTTTGCCGATCAAAAAAACGGCTGATTGCGCTCTAGCATAAACGTTTGGAGCGAATAACAGGATGAAGAATAATGTTAACGACACAATACGTTTCAACAGTAGCTCAATCCTTTTCCAGAATTTAATTGTCTGCAGTCACTTAATCATATTTTTTTAATGAATTCGGAAGGGGATCCGAATCCATGGCTGGGCAACCCTTCGTTTCATTTTGAAATTATATTTTACTATTTTATTTTACCTGCAATCTGTATTTTTGTCAATTTGTTCTCTCTGGTGGTATTTTATGGAATATTACTAGAGGGATTATTTTCTCCTTGTCTCAAAACAAACCCTGGTAATGTTTTGAACAAGATGCTTTCTTGTCAAAAAAATGCCCCGGATATTATCCGGAGCGCTTGTGTTTGGTATGGGGTATGAGTAAGTCTACCCCACCGGACGCGTCCCGCCCTTCTGGTAGAGCCACCAGGCATAGACAGTGGGAACAAAGACAATCGCGAGGATGCTCGTCAGCAACAGGGCGATTCCGGCGGCCTGCGGCAACTGGGATGAGAACAGTCCGAGCAGCATCATCGCCAAGCCGCCCAACACCATGGTGTAACCGCCGACACGCTGCGTTTTGTCCCAGATCTGCGGGTCGGCCAGCGTCCAGGGGACCCGGAAGCCCATGAAGTAGTTCTGTTTTACCCGTGGCATCACATTGCCCAAGATTATGAACAGAATGCCGATGGCGACAGGAAGGACTCTTCCCACCTTGACCGTCCAGCCAAGGGCGTTGGCGATGACGGTCATCTGGAGAAAGAACATAAAGGCCACTATGCTCGTCATCACTGTTTCATGGGTCGACGAAAACTTTTCGTAATTCCCTTTCAGCGGGTCGAGGCGGCGCGTCACCTGGGACAGCACAAGGACCAGCAGGGTGATGGCGGGGCCGACGGCGACAAGTTCGAGCCTGCTGCCGTAGCGGTCCACTTCGCCGGCATAGTTCCAGTGCACCGGCGCTTGTTCCGGCAGTTGAGGGTAGGCCCACAGGGAAACCAGCACGGCGACGATCCACAGGGTCACATTGATCCAGAAAAAAACACCCTTTTTCATCGGTCTCTCTCCTTTTTTAGGCGTCCGGCCTATGACGAGTGTTACTGCTGCTGGGGCTCCCCCCGGTCGGTCATGGTCATGACCCATGCCATCACATCCTGAAAAACGGTGGTGTTCAGGCTGTAGTAGATCTGCTGACCTCGCCGTTCGTCAAGGACGAGTCCGGCGCTCTTGAGCACCTGCAGGTGATGGGAGACGCTCGGTTTCGAGATGTTGAACGGAGCCGCCAGTTCTCCGGCGTTTTTCTCCCCCTCCCGGAGCAGGTGGAGAATCGCCCGCCGAGTCGGGTCGGCCAAGGCGGAAAAGACTTGGTTCATCGACTGCTTCCCCCTCCAGGATTTATTTAGACGATTGTCTAACTATCTAAATATTATGCCCTAATGTATCGTTTGTCAACTGCAAAAGAGTGAGAAAGCGCAGGTGGAAGATCTCAGAGAAAAGCTGGTCGCAGGGATTTCATCACGATATCGACAACGACCGGTTGATGGGTTGACGCTGCCAATGCCTTCGCCAGCGCACCCGGCAGTTGCGATTTTTCCTTCACTAAGATCCCTTCCGCCCCACAGGCTGCTGCGACGGCGGCGTAATCCGGCGTCGTGATATCCGCCCCGACCGGGAGCATGCCCTGCTTCTGCATGCGGTGTTTTTCCAGCGCATACTCGCTATCGTGAAAAACGATGCTGACGACCGGCAAACGGTGGCGCACGGCCGTGATCATTTCGGGAAGAGCGATGTTCATGCCACCGTCGCCCGTGAGGACAACGACCTTTTTTCCCGGCGCGGCGGCTTGCGCGCCGATGCCAAAAGGCAGCCCCGCCCCCATGGGCCGCCAGTATTCGGAGATAAGCACCTGTTGCGCTTTCGGAAGGAAACCGCGATCAAACCAGTGCATAAACTCACCCGTATCGACGGCGATGATGGCGTCGTCAGGCAACAGATCGTTTATTAAGGATACGACCAGCGGGGGATTTATGTCCGTTCCTTTTTCCCCGCTTGCCTCATCTCGGATCATTGTCAGAAAGTCTTCATGAGCCTGCTCGATTTCCCGGATCCATCCCGATTCGGGAGCGCTTTGTCGCACGGCGTCGCTCAATTGACGAAGGATCCGCCCCACATCGCCTGTGAGGGGATAGGGTCGCAACGAGTGAGCAAGTCGATGCGGTGACATCTCGATCTGCACCACCGGAATGCTGGCGGGAATATATTTGTGTTCAAAGGGGGATGCCCCGATGAGCAGGACCATGTCGGCTTGCTGGAGTGGCCCCGGGATATGGGCTTCCCCCAATCCGCCGATAAACCGTCTTTCCATCGCCGGAAAGATGCCGCGAGCGCCCTGGGCGGGGATGATGGCGGCGTTGACCTTTTCCGCCAATGCCAGGACCCTGTCTCGAAAAGGAAGGGCGGCCCGTCCGGCGATTAAGACCGGTCTTCTGGCGCCATCGATCAAACGGGCTGCCTGTTCCAGATCTCCCGTTATCCCCGGCGGAGAGGGTGCTGTCAGGAGAGGTATATCAATCATCTTCGCGGTGGGGCTCGATTGGACCGGGCTCAATGGAACCGGGCTCGATTGGATGTCTTGCGGGATGCTGATCTGGCAGGGGACGCTGTCGCCGATCGCTTTTTCCATGGCCGCCTTCAGCACATCCACTGTCGACTCCGGCCGGGTGAGCATGACGGTCATGCCGGTGATGGGCGCAAACAGTTGCTGCTGATCGATGTACTGCTTTGCCGCCGTCGCCATTTTTGCCGTCTCGACCTGCCCGGTGATAACCAGCAGGGGGATGCCGTCCCGGTAGGCGTCAGCCACGCCGTTCGCCAGGTTGACAGCGCCGGGGCCCGACGTGGCGACGCAGAGCCCCAGACGTCCGGTCACCCGCGCTTCGCCGCCGGCCATGAAGGCCGCGCCCGCTTCGCTCACGGCGCCGATATATTGAATGGAAGGTTCCTTCCCCAGGGCGTCGAGCAAGGGGAAAATGGCGTCGCCGGAAACCCCGAAGGCCCGTTGAACATCCCACTTGGCCAGCGCCTTCCACAGCACTTCGACCACAGTTGTAGTCAAACGTCATTCCTCCGATGCGGACTTCGCATGTTTTGTCTCTGCAAGCAATCCTGCATGCCACCGACGGCGCTCTTTTGGACACCGTCCTTATGGATGGCGCCCTTTGGACGCTGCCTTTTAGTATGCGCGGAAAAAATAATCCTCCATTGAGAAAAAAATGATCCTCCGTTGATCATTTTTTCTAAACCCCTTCCCTCATTGTGGTATAATCGGACTCAAAAAATATGTCGAAGTATGGGAGGACGGTAGTTTTGGCTCTTTCTCTTTCTTTGATCCTGCTTCCGATCGCGGTCATCGTCCTGTTGATGACCTGGCGGCGAATGGCGGCCGATCTCAGTGGCATGGTAGGATGGTTGCTCACCCTGTTGATTGCCTGCCTCTTCTTCTCCACCAGTTGGGAGGCGGGATTGCGCGCCAGTCTCGCCGGCGTCGTCTCCTCGTTTCCCGTTTCGCTGATGGTGCTCACCTCGATCCTCCAGATCACCTTTATGGAACGGACGGGCGCTTTAAAGCGCATCGTCGTCTTCGTCAAGACCCTGGCCCCGCAGGACAAGGCCGTGCAGATCATGCTCCTCAACGTGGGCGCCGGCACACTCCTTGTCTCCATCGGCGCCACACCCGTGTCGATCCTGCCGCCGATCTTGGTGGCTCTCGGCTATTCGACCTTTGTCGCCGTGGCCCTGCCGGCCATTGGCTTTGACGCCCTCTGCACCTATGCGCTGCTCGGCGCGCCCCTCGTCGTCTTCGCTGACCTGACCGGCACGTCCCTCGTCCAGTCGGCCCAGGTCTTTTCCAAGTTTCTGCCCGTCATTTCTACACTGATCGGCTTCGGCATGCTCTGGATCGTGGGGCGCTGGGAACTGGTGCGAAAGGGCTTCCTCCCCTGCCTGATCGCCGGGTTCACCAACGGCGGAACAGCTGTCGCCATCAGCTACATACCTTTTTTTGCTTCCGGCGTCGTGCTGACCGGCGTGATCGCCGGCTTCTGCACCATCTTGTCCATGCTCCTCTACCTCAAAGTGACGGGGCGGCCGATCATCGACCGTTCCAGCCTGACCGAGGCGGACCGGGCCGTGGAAGGGCAGATGTCATTGCCTGTGGCGCTCTCGCCCTGGTTGATCCTCTGCGCCATTTTGATGCTGACCAACTTCTTCCCGCCCCTGTTTAAACTGCTCTTCGCCGACTGGGCCATGCCGGTCTCGATTATCCCCGGACAGGTGATCAAGACGCGCATGCTCTGGAACGCCTACACCTGGGTGCTTGTCAGCACGGTCTTGTCCATGATCTGGCTCAAACCGGCTCGGGAGACCGTGTCGGAGACGGTGTCCAAGTGGCTCCAACGGGCTCCGCGGCCCACCCTGGCCGCCGCCGTCTTCTTCGCCATCGCCTTTGTGATGAACAATTCGGGCATGCAGAATGTAGCGGGCGCCTGGAAGATCGCCGACCCGGCCACCAACATGATCTCCATCCTCGCGAAAGCCTCAGCGTCATCCTTTGGCGGCCTATATCCCTTCATCAGCGGCTACCTGGGACTCTTTGGCGGCTTTGTCAGCGGCAGCGAGGCCTCCACCATCGCCATGTTCACCAAGTACCACCTGCTCACGTCCAAACTGCTCAATGTGGATCCCCTGATCGTCATCGCCGGGACGGCCATCGGTGGCGGTCTGGCCAGCGTCATCTCACCGGCGAAACTGCAAAATGCCGCCGCCACCATCGACGCCCTCGGCATCGAGAGCGAAGTGATCAAGACGGCCTTCGTGCTCTCGGCGCTGCTGACGTTCGTCACGGCGATTATGGCGCAGGTACTGGCTTTTGCTTGAGGTTAGCGCATGAAAAAGGAATAACCAAAGAAGCCCGCTGTACAATGCACAGCGGGCTTCTTTTCATCTCTTACTGTTATCGCCCGGTTTGACAATGACCACGCCTTCCACATACTTGCGGCTCATCAGGTGCCGTTTTTTCCGGTCCTCCTTGCTCTCGAAGACGATGTCCATGTCGTAGTTCTCCGGATAGAGTTGGGCCGCCTCGATGCGGAGGGTGAGCCGCTTGTGATTGATCATGATCTTTTTCTTCTTGTACATGACGCACACCTCGCCCCGGTGGTTGGCCGGTTCGCAGACGATGCCGACGCCGTCCAAGGTGGAAATGGTGACCGCATCGCCAACTTGGAAGGACGGCTTGGCTTTTCCGGGGGCCTGTTTCGCGTCCTCATTCGGCTCTTGCCTACCCGCTGTCACGGATGCCGATCTCGCCGGTTTTTCTGTTGTGACACTTTCCTTATGCAAAGCGTCATTCATCTCACCAATAACTTTTTCGCGGCTCCCGAAAGGTTTCATCTCCCTACTGCTCTCTCGCTCGCTCATCTCCCACCTCTCCGGATAGGCCTGCTTCTCCTTGTAGGTCACCTCATGGGCGCGCTCGACGATCCGCCGGTCCAGGCCCAAGCGCAAGGCGATCCGCAGGGCGTTGCTCTCACCGGGGCGTCCGATGGTCAGCCGGTAGAGCGGTCGCAGGGTGTTGATGTCGAAGGCCATGCAGCCGTTTTTGAACCCAGGTTGCGTGGCGGCGAATTCCTTGATCTCGCTGTAATGGGTCGTGGCGACGATGGTCGCCCCCTTGCGGTAGATCTCCTCCAAGAGGGCGATGGCCAGGCCCATCCCCTCGGAAGGATCGGTCCCTGCGCCCAGTTCGTCAAGAATGACCAGGCTCTCCGGGCCAGTCTCGGCCACGATGTCGATGATGTTGCAGATGTGAGAGGAAAAGGTGCTCAGCGACTGTTCGATGCTCTGGCCGTCGCCGATATCGACGAGGATGTTGCGAAAGAGAGAAAAGACGCTGCCCCGATCGACCGGCACATGCAGGCCCGACTGGACCATCGCCGTCATCAGGCCCACCGTCTTCAAGGCTACCGTCTTGCCGCCTGTGTTCGGTCCGGTGATAACGAGCGCCCGGTAGTCCTCGCCGATGGAAAAATCGAGGGGGACGGCGGCGCGCCCGATCAGGGGGTGCCGGGCGCCGGTGATCCGGATGACCCCCTCTGTATTCAACTCGACCGGGGCGCCGTCGATAGACCGGCTGTAGCGGGCCTTGGCGAAGGCGAAGTCGTACTGGGCCATTACCTCTACGTTGACGGACAACTCTTGCCGGCAGGCGGCGACGAGGGCGGTCAGTTCCGCCAGGATCCGGAAGACCTCCTGCTCCTCCTGCGCCCGCAACAATGCGATCTCCTCTTGGATGGGCCGGATGCCCTCGGGCTCGATAAAGACGGTCGATCCGCTGGCGGAACTGTCAAGGACCATCCCGCGGACACAGTTTCGGTACTCGCTGCGCACGGGGATGACGTGGCGGCCGTTGCGCACCGTCACAAGCGCCTCCTGCAGGTACTTGCGCGTCTCTGACGACTTGAGGATGCTCTCCAGGCGCGCCTTCAATCGCCCTTCCGCCGCGGTGATCCGCCGCCGGACTTTCGCCAGTTCGGCGCTGGCCTGGTCGTCCACCTGTTCGTGGACGATGCACTGTTCGATCCGTTCCATCACATCGGTCAGTTCGTGGATGGATAGGGCGTAGGCGCTGACCATCGGCGCCGTATGGCGCAACTCCTGCATGACCTTTTTCAACTTGTTCCCGTCGCGCAAGAACCCGTGCAACGCCGCCAGTTCCTGCGGGGTGAGCACATAGCCTTTTTCCGGTTTGTCGAGGATTTTGTGCATATCCGTCAGCGCATGGAGCGGCACGCCGGAAAGGCGATGCAGGATTTCCCGCGCCTCAGTCGTCTCCTGAAGCCACCGCTCCACCGTCTTGCGCTCCCCTGCCGGGGTCAGTTCGTCGATCATCCCTTTGGCCAGGTCGGACAAGGCGAATTCTTTGATTCGTTCTTTGATCTTGTCAAATTCGAGCATCTGCAGGGATTTCATCGCAGGTTCCTCCTTCTTTATCAGGGCGAAGTTTAAAAATAAAAAAAGGCCGTCGATGAACAGGCGTTCACCGGCAACCTTCTCCTGGCATTGCCGATACATCCTTGATGGAAGCGCAACCGGTCCGGCGGATAAAAACCCGATTAAGCCAGCGCGCTCTTCAAAAAGGATATAAAAATGCCGTGCTACAGCACGGCATGACTTGGCAATCGCATTTCGATTGGCTGGTCATCTTCCGCTGTTCTGAACTATCCAGACCTGAAAGGGTACATGAAACCAACCCCGAACCGGGAACACACAACATTGCCACACGCGCCCACCGTAACACACGAGGTGATTACAGTATTACAGGGCGTGGCGCCATTTGCGCGCTCCGGGGGGACCCCTTCAGACCCTATGGAATTATTAGTTCAGAACAACCTCGGACATACACCATACTCCCAATCGTATTGTTACTCTTTTACAATACCAGGAAAATCAAGATTCGTCAAGTCTGCTGCTTGATTCCGCTCATCGCCGATTCGGACGTAGGAAAATTTCACCGTTTCTTGCCTGCATTCATATGTTATGGCAGACCGGAGTCTTTCCCGTAAAAGACAACTCGACGGAAAGACCTTCGCGATTGTTCGGTAAGGAAGGTGTTGCCTCGATGTATTATGACGATGACGAACACTTTGGGGCCTCACAGCAACCCGGCCTGCCGCCGGGGCGGCAGCCCCGCAGACCCCAGCCCGGCCCCGGGCCATTCCCTGGACCTGGGCCATTCCCTGGACCCGGGCCATTGCCCGGACCAGGGCCTTTCCCCGGACCAGGGCCTTTCCCCGGACCTGGACCCCTCCCTGGTCCCGGACCTTTCCCCGGACCCGGACCGAGACCAACGCCGGGGGAGCCGGAGGAGTTCGGCGAGTTTCGCCAGCGCAACCTCGTCCCCTTCTACCGCTATTACAACCCCACCATCACCGACCATTTCTACACGACCAACTTTAACGAACTCGGCTTCGGCCGCAGCGGCTACCGCTTCGAAGGGATCGCCTGCCTCGTCTTTGCGAGACAGCGTCCCGGCACAACGCCCCTTTACCGGTACTGGAACCCCACCATCGGGGACCACTTCTACACCACCAACTTCAACGAACTGGGCTCCGGCGCCCAGGGGTACCAATTCGAAGGAATCGCCTGTTACGTCTTCCCGACCCAGCGTCCCAGAACCGTTCCCCTGTACCGCTACTGGAACCCCACCGCCGGCGATCATTTCTATACGACCAATTTCAACGAATTGGGCCAAGGCAGAGGCGGCTATATCTTCGAAGGCGTCCAGTGCTATGTCTATCCCACATTCCCCTTCTTCGGACGGTGATCCAAAAAAAAACCGTAAACGCCGAAAGGCCGGCCCCGTAAAAATAATCGGGCGCCGGCCTTTTTATATCGGTGTTTCTTTTATTCCAAGATGAGTTCTCTCAGCGGACGCTTCGGCACATGGTGGGTGCCGTCCTCATCACGCCAGTATTTCACATCGCCGTCCGCCCCGATCTGCTCGATGACCACCGTCTCCTTCGGCTTGCCGAGGGCGATGACGAGAAGGATCTCGTAACGTTCGGGAATCTGCAAGGCCTCTGCAAGTTCCTGGCGCTTGATAGAGGCGATGATGCATCCGCCCAGGCCTTTTTCCACAGCGCCGAGCAGGATGCTCTGGCTGGCGATGCCGTGATCTACAAAGTAGTTTTGGCTGATCTCCCGATCGCCAAGGATGATGATATAGGCGGAGGGTCTTTCGCCGGCGATAGGTCCCGGCCACTCCTTCAGGTAGCCTGCCCAAGCCAGGGTCGGAAAGATCCGTTCGTTCTTCTCCCGGTCACAGGAGAGGATGTACTTGAGCGGTTGCCGGTTTGCCCCGGAAGCGGATAAACGGGCCAATTCGATCAGTTCCGTCAGCGTATCCCGGCTGACGGCATGGCTCTCATGAAAGCGTCGGAAGCTGCGGTTGCGTGCGACGAGTCCGTAGAGCATGGAACAACCCCCTTGTTGCTGTCATCACAATAAAGCATACCATGAAGCGGACGATTGCGCATGCCCTTTTTTCACGCCAACAAAGGGGCGTTGTTCGAGAAAAGGCTTTCCTCCCATGTGTCGAAAAGGATAGAATAGTAGCGTCGCCGCCGCTGCGGCGGGATTGGAGGAAATGCACATTGTCCGGCCTTTTTTTCGGTGAAGTGAAAACAGCCGCCTTTCTCCGCCGGCCCAACCGTTTTATCGTAGAATGCAATCTGGATGGAGAAACCGTCCGGGCCTACCTGCCCAACCCGGGGCGACTCTGGGAATTGTTTTTTCCCGGTGTGAACCTCTACCTGTCCGCCGCCGCCGAAGGCCGGCGAACCGCCTATACCGTCGTCGCTGTCGAGCGCGATGGACTGCCGGTGATGCTACACACCCACAAGACGAACGAGGTGATTCACCAGCTGCTTACCGAAGGGCGCATACCGGGCCTGGAGGATGCCGCTGTCATCCGGCCGGAGGTGAAGGTCGGCCGTCACCGCTTCGATTTTCTCCTGGAACGCCAGGGCAAGCCCTTCTATCTGGAGGTGAAATCGTGCACCCTCTTTGAGGGCGCCATGGCCATGTTCCCGGACGCCGTCACCGACCGGGGGCGGCGGCACCTGGAAGAACTGGCCGCCCTCTCGCGCCAGGAGGGCGTGGCCTGCGGCGTGCTTATCGCCGTGCAATGGCCCCGGGCGCGCTGGTTTCTGCCCGATTATCACACCGACTATGCCTTCGCCCAAACCTTCCTGGCAGTCCGAAATGCTTTGTGGCTCCAGGCCCTTTCCCTGTCCTGGCGCGATGACCTGAGCCTGGGCCATGCCGTCGCCCCGGTGGCCATCCCCTGGGGTTTTCTCGAAAAAGAACTCCAGGACGGGGGCTGTTACCTCCTCGTCCTGGCAGTGACCGCAGAGACGCGGCTGACCGTAGGCAGCCTGGGAGAGCGGTTGTTCCGTCCCGGCTATTATGTATATACGGGCAGCGCCCGGAAAAACCTGACCCAGCGCATCGATCGCCACTGCCGCAAGCGCAAGAACTTCCACTGGCACATCGACTACCTGCGCCATGCGGCGGCAAGTTGCACCGCCCTGGCCGTGCGGACGACGGAAGACCTGGAACATGAACTGGCCCAGGCGCTCCATCCCATCGCCCAGGGGGAGACGCCCCATTTCGGCTGCTCTGATTGCGCCTGTTCCAGCCACCTGTTTTATTTTGCTGAAAACCCGCTGCGTCACCGGCCCTTCATCGACATGCTGCAGCGTTTCCGGATGGGACGCGTCGAAGAGCGGCTGCTCTCCCCCGCCGAGGCGTGATCGAGGGCAGCCACCCGCAGAAGGCCGATGCCGATGGCGGCTTGTAGACACACCGAGGGAAGCCTTCCGGGGCGCTCCTACATGTCTTTCGCGAGACCCTGGATTTTTTCCGCCGTCAGGGCCAATTGTTCCATCGCTTCGGAGATCTGGTGGGTGGCCTGGGCCTGGACAGAACTGAGTTCGTCCGACCGGGAGATTTTCTGGCCCATCTTCTGGATCTCTTCAGCGATGTTGGTGAGAATGTTTTTGATCTCCTTCACCGATTGTTCGCTGTCCATGGACATCTTGCGGATCTCTCCGGCTACGACGGAAAAGCCGCGGCCATGTTCCCCCGCCCGGGCCGACTCGATGGAGGCGTTTAACCCGAGCAGGTTTGTCTTGTTGGCGATGCCGGTAATGAACTTGAGGATATCGTCCGTCTTTTTCAGGCGTTGCAGAACCGCTTCGCTGGAGGTTTTCAATTCAGAAAGGTGCGAAGCCAAGTTGCCGGCGGTGGCGGCCACCTCCTGACTGGTGGCCGTCATCTCTTCCGAGGATGCGGCCAAAGACTGGGCGATGTCCTGGAGTTCCATTTGAGCCGACATATTCAGCCCCAGCCCCAGCGCCCCGATGATTTGCCCCTGTTCGTTCCGGATGGGGGCTGTCACTGCTTTAAAGGGCGTGCCAAAGGCTTCCTTAGGGATGAGCGTCGTTTGAGGCGTCCCTGAGCGCAACACCTCGTACATGCCGTCTCCCGGTTTTACGGCCTCGCCGGCGCGGATCCGGATATCGATGCTCTTGCCAGGCGAGTAATAGATAAACTGCTCTGTGTCTGCTATCCCCATCATGCAGTCAAAGGGAATGATTGTTTTAAAGAAGGGGGCGCTGTGAATCAATTGATTGAGGATCGCGGCGCCGGTCGTTTCCCGGTAATCCATGGTTCGACGCTCCTTTCCACTGTTCAACACGATTCTTTCCACAATACAGGCAACTGGTATAACGAATTTTCTTGTTATTTGTTCGACGGAAAAAATCGTTCTCCTGTTCTTTCCATGGAGAAAACCAATTTATTCAAAATAGGTTTTTTGCTTTCTACAAAGCGGTAATGGAAAACCCATCCAATACGTAGAAATAGTAAGTCTAATATTATTTCCATGACAGGAAACATAGGGGTGATGCCTGTGGTCGCTTCAGAAAAACGAGCCCACCCTCGGGTAGACGTGAATTGGAAAGGAGAACTGTTTGAACCCGATGGCTCCAGTTTCCTCGCTCCAGTGGAGATTCACAACATCAGCAAAGGGGGGATCCTCCTCCTCTGCGACCTTGAGTTATCTGTCCACGGCCGCTACATGGTTCAACTCCCCGTCGCCAAGGCCACGATTGAGATCGCCTGGAAGCACAAGAACCGCTACGGCGCCATGTTTGTCGAACTGACGCCGGAAACCGAAGAGGCGATTCTGACCAAGGTCAATGAACTCCTCGTCGAGTCGGCCCTATCGGGCTCCTTCGATTTCCCCAGCGGTGGTTTTTTCTAAGGTGAAGAAAAAGAGGCTGCGCCACCGTTCATCGGTGCGTGCAGCCTCTTTCTTTATGAATGGATTGATCGACATGAATGGATTGATCGACACCGTTCAGCCGCTTTGTCCGATAAGCTTAGCGTATACCTCGCCGTGGGCCGGCGTCGGAACGCCAAGTCTCGCGCCTGTCCGGACGATATACCCCGAAAAGGACTCCAGTTCCGTTCGGTTTCCGTTCTCAAAATCCCGTTGCATCGACGTGGTGCTGTCAGGGCCAAAGGAAAAGACCGACTTCATGGTCTCCTCGACGATTGCTTCCGGCAACGGAACGCCTTGGGCGCGCGCCACGGCCTCGACCTCTTCCATCATGGCGCGCAACTGGGCCAGTCGCTGGGGGTCGCCGGTGATGGCGCCGACAGGTGCCTGGTAGTAGGATGTGATGCCGCCGAGGGAACAGATGAGCAGATACTTGCTCCAAACGGCCACGTCGGCATTGCCGGCATGCTTGGCCGCAATGCCGGACCGGCGGAACATGCCCGCGATCGCTTCGAGTTCCTCAGGAAGGATTTCCGGTAAGCCCGGCTGGCCGTCGACGCCGTAGACAATGCGTCCGGCGCCACCGGAGATGACGCCAGGCGATTCGATCATCGAGAAGATGTAGCAACACCCGTTGAGCACCCGGCCGCGGGGCAGGGCGGCCCGCAAACGCTCAGCATGGTCGACGCCGTTTAACAGGGGCAGGATGATCGTCTGATCCCCGATGAGTGGTGTCATTTTGGCCGCTGCCGATTCGAGATCGTAGGTCTTCACACAGAAGAGCACAAAATCGACTGGGCCGATCTCAGCGGCGTCCTCTGTCGCTAGAGCCGGTCTGGCCGTAACCTCGCCCTCCCGGCTTTTGACGGTCAATCCGCGCGCTGCGATGGCTTCCCGATGCCGGCCGCGAACCATGAAAAACACTTCATCTTCCGGTGACGCTGCAGCGGTAGCGGCGATTTTTCCGCCAAAGTACCCGCCGACACCGCCCAACCCGACGATTGCAATGCGCATGTCTCTTCGCCTTCCTTGTTCATTGTAATAGAGGTGTTTGTTCGTGCGCGGAAGCGGTGCTTCCGTATATCGAAGCGGAAATGTTACTTCCCCGCGACCGCTTTGAAGCTCGCCATCGCATGGGCGAAGGCCGCCGGCTCTTCCAGATGGGCCAGATGACCGCTTTGTTCAAAAAGGACCAACCGGGAACCATGGATGCGGCTCGCCATCTCTTCGGCGTACTGGACGGGACAGACGAAGTCTTTCCGTCCTGCTAAAATCAGTACAGGCGCTTGAATCTCCCTAAGGCGCTCCCGTGTGTCGAACAGGGGCATCTGCCGGTAGAAACCCTGGTTTGGGGCGAGAGAACAGAGGATCCCTTCAGCGAACCGGTCGATTTCTTCTCTATGGGCGTCATAGTCGGCGAAGTAGAGTCCCACGTAGCGCCGAAAGTTCCGCGTCGCCTCCTCGTCGGTGCGTACGGAAGCGGCGTCGCGCAACCCGGCCAAGGCCTCCCAATACCAGGGGCGATCGAAAAACCAGAGGGTGTTGAGGGTGACCGCTTTCCGAAAGGCATCGTCAGTGACAGGGGTGGTTCCATAAAGAATCAGCCCTTGCAGCCGATCGCCGTGGCGAAGGGCGTATCGCTGGGCCACCATGCCGCCGTGGGAATGGCCCAACAGGAACATCTTTTCCAGGCCGAGATGACGCCGCAACCCTTCCAGGTCTTCCACATAGCGCTCAAAGGTGTAGTCTTCCGGTTTCTCCAGCCGGCCTGAAGCGCCTGTGCCGACCGGTTCCAGATAGACCAGGCGGTAGTGCTTTTCTACTTCCGGCATTTTGGCGTAGGTCCAGTCAAAGCCCGGCCCACCGGGATGAACGATGCAGAGGGGACCGTCGCCGGACACATGGTAGCGCAGTTCCACCCCATTGATCACTGCCGTATGCTCTCCAAGCGCCAGCCGGCTGGTGGTCACGCTTTCCGCTGTCTCATGAGAGGCAAACCCGGTTCCGGCCAGCAGCAGAAGGATGATAAAAGCCCATCCGACCGTTCTGAGAATCCTGTGTTGATATGATCGGCCGTTCGCCTGAAGCAACCTGTTTCCCTCCATCCGATATTCCAATGGAAAACAGATTCTGCTTCAATCCCATTTTTTCCTCTTCCTCGACAAACAACGAGCTATCCGCCGGCTTCGAGGTATTGCAAGATGGCGTGGCGCAGCGCATCGAGCCGAAAGGGTTTGCTGAGGTAATCGTCCATCCCCGCTTGGATGCACACCTCCCGGTCACCAAGCATGGCGTTGGCCGTCACGGCGATAATGGGGGTATGGCGCCCCTTCATCCGTTCACGCTGGCGGATCCGCCGGGTCGCTTCCAGTCCATCCATGCCAGGCATCTGGCAGTCCATGAGAATGAGCGCATATTCCCGTTTTCTCGTTTGGTCGACGGCCTCATACCCTGAAATAGCCAGATCCACATTGGTATAACCAAGGGACTTCAACTGCAGAGAGATCAACTTTTGGTTGACAGGGTTGTCTTCGACGAGCAGGATGGGCGCGCACCGCAGGTTGGCTTTCGGTCGCTCCGTTCGCGCCACCTGCTTTTCCAGCGCCGAAGGCCCTGTCGCCAGGAGATTTGACGCCGCCGGCGGCTTCGATGCGCACGACTGCAACGTTGCCTCGTTTGTTCGGGATGGGAGGACCGATGTTGTCGGCAGCGACAAAGATGTTGGCTGCGTTGACGGCGCTGTAGGCGATGATGCTGTGGGCGATGGCGCTGTAAGCGTTGGCTGACGCTCATGGGCAAAGGGCGCCGTTTGAAAGACCGGCAAGGGGATGGTGAACCAGAAGGTAGAGCCTTTTCCCCGCTCGCTTTCCATAGACAGCCTGCCCCCCATCATGGTGACAAGCCGGTCGGCGATAGCGAGTCCCAGACCGGTTCCTTCGAGACGGCGCGTCAGATGGTTTTCGATACGGACGAAGGGTTGGAACAGCTTTTTTTGTTCTTCCGGTTCGATGCCATAGCCGGTATCGCGCACCTCGAAGCGGAGGTGGACAAAGTCAGTCGACTCCATCTCTCCAGTGACACGGAGGTCGATCGATCCGGCTTCGGTAAACTTGATGGCATTCCCAAGCAGGTTGAACAGCACCTGGCGCAGGCGGACAGCATCACCTAAAAGATACTGGGGTAAGGCTGGATCGACGAAACAGTGGAGCAGCAGTCCCTTCTTTCTCGCCCTGATCTCCAACAGTTCCGTCGTCGACGAGATAACGGAAGAAAGGTTGAAGATCTCCGATTCGAGGGTTAGCCTGTCCGCTTCGATCCGTGAGAAATCGAGGATGTCGTTGATGATGGCCAGCAGCAGGTTCGCTGATTCCCGGATCGTCTCGGCAAGCTTCTTTTGTTCCCCCGTCAGTTCCGTGTCGAGCAACAATTCCGTCATCCCGATGACGCCGCTCATGGGCGTCCGGATCTCGTGGCTCATGATCGCCAAAAAGGCGCTTTTGGCCTGGTTGGCCGCTTCCGCAACCTCTTTGGCCTGCTGCAGTTCCGCTTCCACTTGTTTGCGCTCGGTGATGTCCGTATAGGAACCGGCAACACGAACCGGCTTGCCTGATTCGTCCCAGTTCGCCTGTCCGCGCGCCAGGATCCATTTGTAATCACCATTTTTCGCCTTCACCCTGTACTCCAACTGGTAGTGAGGCGTCCGGCCGCTCAGGTGAGCATCGATGGCCTGCTGCATCAACGGCAGGTCGTCGGGATGGATCAGGGCTTTCCGTTTTTCCCGGTCTGTAGGGATGCTCAATTGTTCGTAACCGAGGATTTCATAGATCCGGGGTGAGTAAAAAATTTGCCTGTTGACGAGGTCGTGGTCCCATATCGCGTCGTTGGATCCTTTCACCGCCAGGGCATAGCGCTCCTCGCTCAGCCGCAGGTTTTCCTCAGCCTGCCATTTTTCCGTCGTGTCGTCGGCAGAACAGACAACATATACCACATTGCCTTTTTCGTCCAACCGCGGGCGCTTGTTAACGGCGAGCAGGCGCTTGCGCCCCTGACCGTCTGTGACCCATTCCAGGGTGCGGATAGGGACTTTTTCTGTAAAGGCCTTCCGGTTGCCGGCGATGCAGTTGGCCGCTTCGGCGCGGTTCCCGCACATCTCATAGACCTTTCGGCCATCCATATCGGCGGGGTTCATGCCGTAAAACTCAGCGTGGGCGCGATTGACGGCGCCGAAGGTCTCTGGATCCTTCAGATACCAGATATGGGTGTCGATATCGTTGAGCAGCATCGTCTGCTCTTCCGTCTTGCGCTGCAGCGCCATACGCGCCTGCCGAAGTTGTCCTTCCGTTTCCTTCAGTTCAGTGATGTCGACGCCGGCAGCGATCACGTACTGGACGTGACCCGTATCACCGAGCAGCACATTGTTCCACCAGGCGATCAGCCGCCGCTCCCCTTTTCGGGTCAGCCAGTAGTTCTCATGGCGCTTCGGGATCCCCCGGCGGACGACTTCCTGGACGGTCATGCGGACCTGCCGGCGTTCCTCGGGCAACAAAAAAAGCTGCCAGCAGAGTTTCCCCTTCACCTCATCAAACCGGTAGCCCGTCGTATCCTCACAGGCCCGATTGAAACGGATGATACGGCCCCGCCGGTCTAAAACGACGATCAGCGTACCAGCCATGTGCAACACATCGTCGATCCAGGCTTCCCTGCGCCGGATCGACTCTTCGGCCAGTCTCCGTTCAGTGATCGTTTCATGGGCAATGATATAGAGGCCCCTTTCCGCCCCCGGAAGGGCCTGAAGGGGCGTGACTTTTCCGATAAACCAGCGCTGTTCCTGCGGGGAATGGCAGGGGTACTCTAAAGCAAACATATCCCGTTCACCGGCGATGACAGCGCGAATGCCGCCGGCGAACCGGGCGGCCAGGTCGGCGTCATCACCATGAGCCGTGTCACAGGCAGTCAGGTAATTGGCGCCCACGCCGGTTTGCGCCTCGTCGGCGCCGTTGGCGTGAGCGAATTCGCTCCAGGCCCGGTTAACAGCGATGATTGTTCCCTTGTTATCGATAACAGCGATATGAGCCGTAAGCGCATCCAGTACGGCCGATGCGATGTTCTCCTGTTGCCACATGATGCGAACGCCTCTTTCTTCCGGGGACAGAATTGTGATTGTTCGCGCATATTCATTTATATTATACAATGACCGTAAGACGTTTACGAAGAAAAAAATAACGACCGGACGCGCCGGCCGCTTCTTATGCAGCTACTGTATTGGAACATAATCACCCTACGACAATCAGCGATTTATCGGGATCAGGAACGCATCGGAAAGAAGAATCTCTCATCGGAGAAAACAGAATTCGTTCATTAGTACCGGTACCCGGACAGGGTTTCCCGCAACCCGTCGGCTGTAGAAGCCAGCACCACCGCCGATGCGGCAATCTCCTCCATCGAAGCGGCCTGTTCCTCGACAGTAGCGGCGATGGTCTGTGTGTTTCCCGCCATCCGCTGCGAACTCTCCTGCACCTGCTGCAGTCCCCCCAGGATGGATTGCCACTCCTTGGCGAGCGTCTCGATCTGGCCGGAGACCATTTCCGTACGCTCCACAACCTGCCGGCTGGCATCCGCGATATCCCGGAAGGTCTTGTCGACTTCGCCGAAGGACTCAATTCCGGCGGCCAGCCCTTGGTTTTGCTTTTCCCGGTTCACAATGATGTTCTCGATCTCATCACGGATATCGCCGACGATGGCGGCGATTTGCCCAGCTGCCCGTTGCGATTCCTCGGCCAATTTCCGGACCTCGCCGGCCACAACGGAAAACCCCCGTCCGGCCTCGCCGGCGCGGGCCGCTTCGATGGCCGCGTTGAGCGCCAACAGGTTCGTCTGGTTGGCGATCTGGTCGATGATCTCCAGGATTTGCGCGATCTGTCCCGATTTTAAGGACAACTGATCGATGACCCGGTTCGTGTCGTCCGTCGAAAGACGGATGAGGCGCATCTTTTCTCGGGCTGCTGCGACGACCTCCTGTCCCCGGTCGACGCTCCGCCCCGCCTGTTCTGTGGCCAGGAATGTCTCTTCTGTGGCCGCCGTCATGCGATCCACCGTTTCGGCCATCTCCTCCATGCGAGCGCCCATTCCGGATAGTTTTTCGTCAGCATCGTAGGCCTCCTGGGACACCTTCTGCGTCTCTTCGGCCGCCTGGTGGTTGATAAGACGGATCTGGCCTGTCGTCGTTTTCAGGTTATCCGAGGCTTCCCGGAACTTTTCCACCGATCCACTGACATGGCTGATCGTCCGCTGCAGTGTCTCCATCATCCCGTTAGCCGCCTTTGCCAGCACCCCGATCTCATCTTCCGACGTGACAGGGAGTCGCTGGGTCAGATCGCCTTCGCCGCGGCTGATGCCCTCCAAGGCGCCCGCCAGTTCATCGAGACGCCGCATCTGGCGACTGACCACGATCGGCAGCACGAAGGCGATGATCACAAGTCCCGCCATCGCTGAGACGATAGTAACATTGCGAATAAAGGAGAGGAGGCGATTGGAATGAGCCAGCACCAGTCCCTGACCGTTCGAGAGCGGCGCAACGTAATAACCTACGCGATTCGTCTGGTAATCGCCTACCAGATAAGCCGTCTTTCCAGTGAGCAACGCCTCGTCAAGACGGGCGCGCATCTCGGGGGTGATCTCTTTGATCGTGTCATCAGTGCCCAGGAGCACCTTGCCTTCCGCCGATACAATGGCCGCAAAGAGCACCTCTCCGCCTACTTCGCCGCTTAAATGTTCGATGTATGCCCGGGCGCCGATCTGTCTTTCCTGATCGGTCAGCATCTTTCCGTTCCGCCCTATCTGGACGATGCGGTCCTCCGCCCACCCGGTTACACCTGCGTATTTAAAAACCTGTGCGTCTAGGGAGCGCGGTTGCGCTGGTTGGACGACGATCTGTCGTTTGCCGGAGATCAAATCCATAAACTCGTAGGCCTGGCCCTTCGGATCTTTGCTGAAGTTGAAGTCTGCTTTTGGAGCGGTATTGGTCATTTGCACCTGGCCTGTGCCATCGGTCACCCAAAATTCATCCAGGTCGCCCCTACGGGCCAACTCGGCCAATTCTTCATATGTTGCGCCTTTTTTAACAACCAGGGACAGCATGGTGGCCTGCGCGAGCATCTCCCTCTCGAGCACCTTTTCCACCCGTTTGCGGGCCGCAAGGGCGTTTTCCGTTCCCATGCGAATCGTCTCTGTGAGCACCATCCCCTGAGTTTTCAATGTTTCTGCTGTATAGTTGTAGATGAAGGCGGCCATCGCCAGGATGACGAAACCGAATACGACCAGGATGGGCCAGACGATCTTATGTCTTACGGAATGGATGCGAATACGGATACCCCCCATCACCTTGGATTCTTGATTTGTCCCGTCCCTATCGAGCGTCTGCATTGAACGGATGATGCTCTGCTTCGATCAAACGCTATGCGACGCTAAGATGAAAAATACAAAGATGGGCTCCCTTTCCTGGAAATTATATGATATCCACTTCCAGATGACAATAGTGAAAAACAATTCTTTTGCGAGAATAATAAAAAATTAAAAAAACCTCCGGCGGGACGCTCTGTCGTCTCACCGGAGGTTTTTTTCGCTTGATCGGCTCTCTCGGGTTCGTTACATCTTCGCCAGTTCTTCTTTCAGGAGCTTGTTCACCAGGCCAGGATTCGCCTTGCCTTTCGTCGCCTTCATGGCTTGGCCGACGAGGAAGCCCATGGCCTTCTCCTTGCCGGCCTTATAGTCGGCGACGACAGAAGGGTTGGCGGCGAGGATCTCACGGATGACTGCCGCGATGGCGCCCTCGTCAGAGATCTGGACAAGTCCCTTTTCCTCGACGACCGTCTTGGCCGCCTTGCCGGTGGCGAACATCTCCTCGAAGACGGTCTTGGCGATCTTCGTCGAGATGGTGCCCTCTTCCAGCAGGCGCAGGAGACCGACCAGGTTGTCGAGGCTGATCGGGCTGTCCTGGAAGCCTTTTTCCGTGGCGTTCAAGAAACGCGTCAATTCGCCCATCATGTAGTTGGAGATTTGCTTCGCCCGTTCCTTGCCTTTGCTGTCGGCTTCGGTCCCGGCGGCAACGGCGATGCCATAGGCGCTGCAAGCGGCGTCGAAGTAGTCGGCCATGGCCTTCGATCCGACGATGATGTCAGCGTCATACTGGGGCAGGCCGTAAGACTGGACGAGGCGCAGGCGGCGCGCCTGGGGAAGCTCGGGCAGGGTCTGGCGGACCTTGTCCACCCACTCGCGGGAGATGACGATGGGAACCAGGTCGGGATCGGGGAAATAACGGTAGTCATGGGCCTCTTCCTTGCTGCGCAGGGAGATGGTCATGCCCTTTGCCTCATCCCACATGCGCGTCTCCTGGACGATCTTGCCGCCTTCGCGCAGGATCTCGGCCTGGCGCTCGATCTCGTATTCGAGGGCGCGCTGGAGGGCCTTGAAGGAGTTCATGTTTTTCAGTTCGGCCTTGGTGCCAAATTCCTTTTGCCCCCAGGGGCGCAAGGACACGTTGGCGTCACAGCGCAGGCTGCCCTGCTCCATCTTGCAATCGGAGACCTCCGTGTACTCGAGGATCGCCTTCATTTGCTCCAGGTAGGCGATGGCCTCCTCGATGGAGCGGATGTCCGGCTCGGAGACGATCTCGATCAGGGGCACGCCGGTGCGGTTGTAATCGGCGAGGGAGTAGTCAGCGCCGGCCAGGTTGGCCGCGCCGGCGTGAACGAGCTTGCCGGCGTCCTCTTCCATGTGGACGCGGGTGATGCCGATGCGCTTTTTCTTGCCGCCCGCTTCGATCTCGATATAACCGTCCTTGGCGATGGGCAGGTCGTACTGGGAGATCTGGTACGCCTTCGGCAGGTCGGGGTAGAAGTAGTTTTTACGGTCGAACTTGGAGAACTCGGCGATCTCGCAGTTGAGGGCGAGGCCGGCCTTCATGGCGTAGTCGACCACCTGGCGGTTGAGGACCGGCAACACGCCGGGCAGTCCGAGGCAGACGGGACAGACGTGGGTGTTCTGTTCGCCGCCGAACTCGGTCGTGCAACCGCAGAAGATTTTGCTCTTCGTGTGCAGTTCGGCATGGACCTCGAGGCCCATGACGATTTCAAAATCAAAATCTCTTTCCATCGTTTCGTTCATTTCATTCGCTTCATTCATGACGTTCGTAGATTGGCTCATCGGTCACACCCCCAAATCCGGCATCTTGCTGTGGCAACCGGTCGCCTCTTCATAGGCGTGGGCGATCTGAAGCAGGCGCGCCTCATCAAAGGGTTTGCCGATGATCTGGAGGCCCACCGGCATGCCCTGGGCAAAGCCGGCGTTGATCGAGAGGCCGGGGATGCCCGCCAGGTTGACCGACAGGGTGAAGACGTCGGAGAGGTACATCTGGAGGGGGTTGTCGGTGCGGTCACCGAACTTGAAGGCCACGGAAGGCGTCGTCGGCGACAGGATGCAGTCGAACTTCTCAAAAGCCTGGTCAAAGTCGTTCTTGATCAGGGTGCGCACCTTGAGCGCCTTCAGGTAGTAGGCGTCATAGTAGCCGGAACTGAGGGCGTAGGTGCCCAGCATGATCCGCCGCTTCACCTCGTCGCCGAAGCCTTCGGCGCGGGTCTTTTTGAACATGGTGATCAGGTCGTCGGCTGACTCGGAACGGTAGCCGTAACGGACGCCGTCATAGCGGGCCAGGTTGGAAGACGCCTCGGCCGGGGCGATCAGGTAGTAGACAGGCAGGGCGTACTCCGTATGGGGAAGCGAGCATTCGGCTACTTCGGCGCCGAGGCTCTCGATGGTCTTAACGGCCTTTTCGATGACCTCTTTCACCTCGGGGTCCATGCCGTCGCCGAAGTACTCCTTCGGCAGACCGACGCGCCAGCCCTTGATCGACTTGCCGAGCAGCGACGTGTAGTCGGGGTAATCGACAGGGGCCGAGGTGGAATCCTTGGCGTCATGCCCGGCGATGGCGTTCATGACGTGGGCGCAGTCGCGCACATCGCGGGTGAAGGGGCCGATCTGATCGAGGGAAGAAGCGAAGGCGATGAGGCCGAAGCGGGACACGGCGCCATAGGTGGGCTTCAAACCGACGACGCCGCAGAAGGCGGCCGGCTGGCGGATGGAACCGCCCGTGTCGGAGCCGAGAGAAAAGACGGCTTGTCCGGCGGCAACGGAAGCGGCGGAACCGCCCGAGGAACCGCCCGGCACCCGCTCGGTGTCCCAGGGGTTGCGGGTGGCGAAAAAGCCTGAGTTCTCCGTCGAAGAACCCATGGCGAACTCGTCGAGGTTGGTCTTACCCATCATGACGGCGCCGGCTTCCTTCAGTTTGGTGACGACAGTGGCGTCATAGGGCGGCACAAATTTGTTAAGGATTTTCGAGGAGCAGGTGGTGCGCACGCCGTCGGTGCACATGTTGTCCTTGATGGCCATGGGGATGCCTTCGAGGGGGCCGATGGCTTCACCGGCGGCGATCTTGGCGTCGACGCGGGCGGCTTGTTCGAGGGCCTTGTCCACCGTCGGGGTGACGAAAGCCCGGATCTTCGATTCCAGCGCCTGCATCCGTTCGGCCTGGGTCTTGACCAGTTCGATGGCGCTGACTTCCTTGCGGACGAGCAGGTCGTGAAGTTCATGGGCCGTCTTTGTATACAGCTTCACGGGGATCCTCCATTCGTCGGTTCCGGCGACCGGTTGGTTTCTTAGAAATGATACCACGTCATGATGCGTCAGGATGGATCGGGACAGGGCAGGCGATTGTCTTACACGATCCGGGGAACGCGGAAAAAGCCATCTTCCTCTTCAGGGGCGTTGGCGACGATCTTCTCCCGGTCCATGGAGGGGTCGATGCGGTCGTCGCGCATGACGTTGTGCAGCGGGAAGACATGGGCCGTCGGTGGGACGTCTTTGGTGTCCAGCGCTTGCAGGCGCTGGGCGTAATCGAGGATGGCGTTGAGTTGGGTCGTGTATCGTTCCACGTCCGCCTCGGACAGTTCCAGGCGGGCCAGCATGGCTACGTGTTCCACTTCCGCTTTGGTTAGGGCCATCGATTTCACCTTCCTTATCCAAAAATCACTTCATCTTATTCTTGACGAGGTTCGAGCCCAG
This sequence comes from Heliomicrobium undosum, assembly GCF_009877425.1. NCBI lineage: Bacteria > Bacillati > Bacillota > Clostridia > Eubacteriales > Heliobacteriaceae > Heliomicrobium > Heliomicrobium undosum. The sequence goes on from NZ_WXEY01000019.1 coordinate 48,634, forward strand.
GGTCTCGGGCTCCTCGAAGACATCTTCCTCATGGGTGAGGTAAAATCCACAGAACTTGATCAGCACCCGCTTCAGGATATCGAGCCGTTCCTTTGAAATGGTATCGATGACGGCATACTGCCGGTACAAGGTGAGATTCCCTACCTGCCGCACCATTTCCCCGCCTGGGTTCAGGCAGTGGATATCGGTCAAGGGGATGCCGTCGACAGTCTGCTCAACATCAACGGCGCGCAGGGCGTTCATCAATTGGGCCGTCAACCCCGCTTCCAACCACTTGTAGCGGAAGATGTCGCCCTGTCCCTTTTGCCAGTCCCGTTCGGGCGGCGACAGATCAGGCAACTTCTCGATGGCTTCCTGCATGGCGGCCTGGTCGGTGATCCGGTAGATGGACCGGCAGGAACTGGCGCGGTGTCCCTCGGCGGTGATTAACTTCGGTTGGATCTGCTTGCGTCGCAGTTCCATGACGAAGTAGAGGATCTGCCTCGATTTTCGCCGCCACAGGCTGAGCCAGTCAAAGGGCATCTCGCCGCCGGTGTTCAGGTTCAGTTCGCGGATGTAGCTGACGACAGGCGAGCGGTACCAGGGGGGAAAGAAAAAGGCGATGCCTCCGTAGCGGAAATCCTCTTCCCAGGGCATGAGCCGGCAGAAGAGCAGGAAGCCCGCTTCATAGGGCGGCTTCTTCGGGTTGTACTCGGGATCGCGGATAAAGAATTTTTCCTCGCCGAAGACGTCGCGGACCCAGTAGCCCTTCTCTTCGAGGGAGAGGATCACATAAAAGCCCGGCCGGTTCTGCATCCAGTTTTTCAAGGCATCCCGCAGGGCCGGCGGCAGGTGGCTGGCCACCTCCTGTTCAAAGGCGTCCAAGGTCGTGCTGCCGCCGCGGAGGCGGCGATCAAAGACGAACCATTCCCAAAAGAGGGCGCCGAGCGGGTGGTCGGCAAAGGATGTCTCCGGTTCGTCCGTATGGCGGGCAAACTGGCTCCACTCCCGCTTCCACTGTTCGGCGAAGCGCCAGTGGACGAACTGTGTCAACAGGGAGCCGATCTGCGCCGTTTCGGCGACGGCCCGGGCTACAGGGTCATTATCGGTGTCCCGCCCCCAGCCTTCCGGGCCGATCAGCGGGTCGTCAAGTTTTACTTCCCAGGCGTCGAGCAGTTCCTCGAAGTTGGTGTAACTGCCTTCCCGGAAGGCGTAGTTGGCGATCTCCGGCAGCCGGTAAGGTCCCCACCCAGGGTTATGGCCGATGAGACGGCTGCGGCGCAGGTCGCGGATCAGCGTGTTGAGCCGCTCCTCAGAGACGGTGCCGACGGCGATCTCGCGGCGGCCGACCCAGACCTGGCCGCGGGCGTCACGGGCCACATCGACGCCCATCTCAATGGAGTCGTTCATGTGGCTCATGTAGACGACAGCCGTCCCCCGCTCGCCGTCTTCCACATGGCAACCGTCTTCACTGCGGAGGTTATCCAGGATCAGGTCGGTGTTGCGCGTCGGGAAGACGCGCCAGTACCAGAACCCCTGAAAAAAGGGATCCTGGCCAAAGGGCACCTTCAGGGAAGGCTCGCGGCGGATGCTTGAGATGACCCAGCGGCCTTCCTCCTGGATGAGGTAAAAGTGGGCGCGGAAGGTGAGAAGAAACTGGTCCCGGCCGATGAGCGACTCGGCGATCAGATGAACCCCCTTGACGCTGGGCGATTCCTCGACGACAACGCCGCGGAGGACGCTCTCCCCCTCATGTTTTTTCAGCATGCGCTGGGAAAATTCCTCCCAGTTCGCGTCCCGCTGCCGGACCCGGCCAGGCAGAAGAAAGTAGACGAGGCCCCAGTCATCGACGGCCCTGGCCTGGAAATAGGCATGCACCACTTCCCGCGGTTTGAGGGGACGGTCGAAGAGCCGCGTCATCAAGGCGTGCCATTGGTCGGATGTCAGGGGATCCTGGGTTTGCAAGGTTTTGCGCAGCGCCGTGATCTCTGTGGGGATCTCCACGTCAGCCTGGTCGAGATCACGCAGGATCTGATCAAAGAGGTTCAAGGCTTCTTCAATGGTGAGATCGACCGTGAGGTCGGGCAAACCGGTAAAAAGGCTGTCCCCTTGGCCAAAGGGCACTTGGTCAAACCAGTCGATCTGGGATTCGACGGGATTGGCCACTACAAAATGGACATAGATCCCCTGCGCGCCGATCCGCCGGGTCTCCCAGACCATCATCATGGAGATGACGCCCTGGAGCCGGAATGGCGCCGCTTTGGCTGTAAATCGGAACATTGGAACAACCTTCACGCTCGACGGCCTGCCTTTCCTAACGTGGATATCCAACGGTGCGTGTTCAAGCGGTCCGTCAACAGAGAACCGGAACCAAGGAAAAACGATTGACATCGACAAGGCCCAGATCGGTCAACTTCAATTCGGGAATGACCGGCAAGGCCAGAAAGGACAAGGTCATCATCGGCGCCGCCAGCGGACAGCCGAGATCGGAAACGGCCCGGTGCAAGGCCCTGAGGCGACGGGCGATCGTAGCCGCATCTTCATCGGACATGAGCCCGGCCACCGGGAGCGGCAGCGCCGCTTTCACCTCGCCACCGGCGACGGCGACCATGCCGCCGCCCATCTGGGCGATCGTCCGGCAGGCGAACTCCATCTCCGCCTCATTGACGCCGACGACAATCAGGTTGTGGGAATCATGGCCGACGGTCGAAGCGACGGCGCCCTTTTTCAGGCCGAAGCCGCGGACAAAACCGCAGCCGATGGAACCTCGCTTGCCGTGACGCTCGATGACGGCCAGGGGGAGAATATCTTTCTCGGGGCCGATGTCAGCGGCGGAGACGATCTCCTGACCAGTGACGATCTGGCCCGGCTGGATGACGATGACGCGCACTTTCGCATTGGGTTCATAGGCGGGCGCGAGACGGCCCGTGATGTCGGGGAGATGGACGGAGCCCTCGCCAAACCTCGGGGGATACTTATCGACTTCTACCGTAGCTTCAGCGCTATCTGCGCCGGTTTGCGCACAAATACTAGCTCGGTCCAATCTATCGCGAATCTCTCCATCAGAAGCGACCAGCCGGCCAGCCTTAAAAACAGCCTGCGCCCGGAACTCGGCGAGGTCTGAAAAAACAGCAAGATCGGCCCGGTATCCCGGGGCGACGGCGCCCAAACCTGACAAACGGTAATGGCGGGCCGTCGTCAGTGTCGCCAACTTCACCGCCAGCGCAGGAGCCACACCGAGGGAGACGGCCTTGCGCAGGATAGCGTTCATATGTCCGTCATGCAGCAGATCCTCGGGGTGCCGATCATCGCTGCAAAAGGAAATGTTTTCCGAAACAGACGGCACAATACAGGATATGAGACCGGCCAGGTTTTGGGCCGCCGATCCTTCGCGAATCAGCAGTCGCATCCCCCGGCGCAGCTTGTCCCAAGCCTCTTCTGATGTCACGCTCTCATGGTCGGAAGAGATGCCGGCGGCAATGTAGGCCTGCAAGGCATCCTCAGACAAGCCAGGCGCATGCCCGTCTACGGGCAACCCCCGCAAACGAGCGGCGGCGATCTTTTGCAGCAGGTCGGCGTCGCCGGCCAGGACACCGGGGACGTTCATCACCTCGGCGAGTCCGATGGCGCCGGGCGCCACGTCGAACAACCGGGACACGGCTTCGGCGTCCAGGACAGCGCCGCTCGTCTCCAGCGGCGTGGCCGGCACACAGGAAGGGATCATCATATAGACATCCATGGGCAATCCGGCGGCCATCCGGGCAAAGGCCTTGACGCCGTCGAAACCCAGGACGTTGGCGATTTCATGCGGGTCGGCGATGACGGCGGTCGTCCCGTGGGGGATGACGGCGTCGGCAAAGGCGGGCGGCGTCAGCAGGGTGCTCTCGATATGGATGTGAGCATCGATCAAGCCGGGCGTGACAAAGGCCCCCTGCAAGTCGATAATCTCACCGTAGTTCAGCGCTGCAGTGGAATCCGTTGTGGCGGCGTCCACCGCAGGGGTTTCTCCCCGGCGATAGACGCCGGTGATCATCCCGCCGGCGATGGCGACATCCGCCTCTTCGACCTCCAAGGTAAAGACGTTGACCACCTTGCCGCCTCTAAGCAGAATGTCCCCATTCTGTTTTTTATTCGCCGTCACGCCAGTTCCTCCCTGCTAACCCGGGTCGATCATCTGCAAAAATTCCGCTTCCGAGAGGATCGGGATGTCCAGTTCCTTCGCCTTTTCGAGCTTGGACCCAGCAGCCTCACCGGCAATGACCATGCTCGTTTTTTTGCTCACCGAAGAGGCCACCTTGGCCCCGCGCTCCTCCAGCAGTCGCTGGGCTTCGCGGCGGTCGAGGGTCGGCAGTGTCCCTGTCAGGACAACGGTCTTGCCGGCGAATGTCTGGGGAACGCCGGCGTCGCCTGCTTTCTCTGTCTCCATGGGCAGGCCCTTCTCGGCCAAACGGTCGATCACCTGCCGGTTGGCTGGGACGGCGAACCAGCGCTGAAGCGACTCGGCCATCTTGGGGCCGATCTCGCTCACCGCTTGCAGTTCCTCCGTCGTGGCGTTCATCAACCGCTCCATGGAGCCGAAGTGGCGGGCCAGGGTCTTGGCCGCCGTCTGCCCCACCAGTCGGATGCCGAGGGCGAAGATCAGGGCGGCGAGGCCCCGGGACTTGCTGTTTTCGATGGCGGCGATCAGGTTGGCCGCCGACTTTTTCCCCATCCGTTCCAACGGGGCCACTTGCTCCGCCGTCAGTTCGTAGAGGTCAGCCGGGTCGTGAACGAGGCCGGCCTCCCAGAGGAGGTTGACGACGGCAGGGCCAAGGCCCTCGATGTTCATGGCGTCGCGGGAGGCAAAGTGGATCAGGCCCTCCTTGGCCTGGGCCGGGCAGGCCGCAGAGGTGCAGCGGATGGCCACTTCCCCTTCCAATCGGCTGACGGGGCTATCGCATTCGGGACAGGTTTGGGGCATGACGAAGGGCCGTTCCTCGCCGGTCCGCTTTTCTTTGAGGACGGAAAGCACCTCGGGGATGATATCGCCGGCTTTCTGAATGACCACGTAATCGCCAATATGGATGTCGCGTTCGCGGATGATGTCTTCATTATGCAAGGTGGCTCGGCTGACGGTCGTGCCGGCGACGCGCACCGGATCTAGTTCCGCCGTCGGGGTGATTACGCCGGTGCGGCCCACCTTGACGCTGATCTCCCGCACCCGGGTGATCGCCTGCTCTGGCGGAAACTTGAAGGCGATGGCGTAGCGGGGGCTCTTGGCCGTCTCTCCCAGGAGGGGATACTGGTCCAGTTCGTTCACCTTGACGACCATGCCGTCGATCTCATACGGCAGGTCGTGGCGATGCTCCGTCCAGTGCCGGCAGTAGTCGATGACCTCACTGATAGTCCGGCAGTAGCGCCGCTCCGGGTTGACGGGCAGGCCCCAGTCTTCCAACTTCTGCAGTGCTTCCACCTGTTCACTCACGTTGTCGCCTTCCACGCCTTCGAGGTGCAGGATGTTGTAGAAGTAGGCCCGCAGCGGTCGCGAAGCCGTCACCTTCGGATCCAGTTGGCGCAAGGAGCCGGCGGCGGCGTTGCGCGGGTTGGCGAAGGCCGGTTCGCCCGCCTCTTCCCGCTCCTCGTTCAATCGGGCAAAAGCCTCTTTCGGCAGGTAAGCCTCGCCGCGAACCTCCAGCGACTTGAGGTCGCTCTTCAGCCGGAGCGGCACGGCGCGGACGGTCTTGATGTTCTCGGTGATGTCTTCCCCGGTCACGCCGTCCCCCCGGGTAGCGGCCCGGACAAATCGGCCCTCTTCGTAAGAAAGAACAACGGTGAGGCCATCAATCTTGGGCTCTACCACGTATGTAAGGGGGCGATCGGCCCGCTCGCGGGCGCGGCGGTCGAACTCGCGCAGGTCCTGGTCGTCGACGGCGTTGGCCAGTGACAGGAGCGGGACGCGGTGGCTGACAGCGCGGAAGGCCGCCAGCGGCTGTCCGCCGACGCGCTGGCTCGGCGAGTCAGGCGTCACCAGTTCGGGATGTTTTTGTTCCAAGCCCAGCAGTTCCCGCATCAGCCGGTCATAATCGGCGTCGCTGATCTCGGGCGCGTCGAGGACGTGATAACGATAATCATGATGGCGGATCTGCTCCCGCAGTTCGGTGATACGCTGGGCCGCATCAGCCGGGGCGGGGCCGCCCTCTCTGGCAACCATGGGAACACCTCCACAGCTTTTTCCTTACACCCGCTTTAATCCGGCATATTTGACAAGCAGCTTCTTGATCCCCTGCTGGGGGAAGGCGACGGAAAGCTCCTGGTTTTCTCCGCTGCCGGAGGTCTTGACGACGATCCCGAGGCCGAACTTGCCGTGCTGGACCTTGTCGCCGACGGTATAGTCGGCGCCGCCCGAACCTGGGGCGCTGCCCGCGCCGGCGCCGTTACTCCCACCGGCGCTGCCGAGTCCGGTCGCGCTGCCCTTGCTGGTCGCACCACCCAGGCCGGAGGCGTTGCCGAGGCCGGAAGCGCCTGTCATCGCCTTGTTTGAGTTTGCGCCGGCGGTGGCGCCTGCAGCAGTCGTAGCGGCAGAACCGCTCTTCGCTGAAGCCGGCTCAAAGTAGCTCATGCGGTGACTGCTTCCGGAAAAAGGTTCTCTGCCGAAAGATTCTCTTCCATAGGAAGAACCCCCTCCGGCGCCGGAAAACAGCGACTCCCGCTTCGCCCGATCATCCTCCTCGACGAGCAGGGACTCTGGGATTTCTTCCAAAAACCGGGAGGGACCGTTAGAAACAGTATTGCCGAAAAGGGTTCGCCTCCATGCGCGAGCCAGGTAGAGGCGCTCCCGCGCCCGCGTAATCGCCACATAGCAGAGGCGGCGCTCCTCCTCCACCTGGGCCTCCTCGAACTGGACGCGGCTGTGGGGAAAAACCCCCTCCTCCATGCCGGCCACGAAGACAACAGGAAACTCCAGGCCCTTGGCGGAGTGCATCGTCATCAGGACGACGGCGTCCTCGTCTTCATTATAATTGTCCGTATCCGACACGAGGGAGACGCCGGCCAGGAACTCTTCGAGCGTCTTTTCATCGGCCGTCCGGTCAAACTCCTGGGTGACGGAGAGGAATTCCTTGATGTTCTCGATGCGGCCCTTCGCCTCTTCCGTCTTTTCGGCCTCCAACTCACGCACATAGCCTGTGCGATCCAGGATGGCTTCAACGATCTGGGTGACGAGCAGCGACGGCGCCTCCCGGCGCAGTTCCTCGATCAACTGACCGAAGGCGGCCAGCGCCTTAGCGGCCCGGGACAGGCCGGGCACTTCCCCGGCGCGCGCCAGGGCCTCCCCGGCGGTCCACCCTGCCTGTTCGGCATGATCGAGGAGCTTTTGCACCGTCGCATCGCCGATGCCCCGCTTGGGCACGTTGACGACGCGCCGGAAGCTGACAGCATCGGCGGGGTTGGAGATGAAGCGCAGGTAGGCCACGATATCCTTGATCTCTGTCCGTTCGTAGAATCGAACGCCGCCAAAGACGCGATAGGGTATGCCGGCGTACAAGAAGTGTTCTTCCAGCACCCGCGACTGGGCATTGGTCCGGTACAAGATGGCAAAGTCCCGGTAGGGCCGGCCTTCCGCCTCGGACAGGCGATTGATCGTCTGGACGATGTAGCGCGCTTCATCGTGCTCCGTTTCACCCTGATAGGAGACGATGGGCTCGCCGGAGGTATTCTCGGTCCAGAGCTTTTTCGCCTTGCGCCCCCGGTTGTTGCCGACGACGGCGTTGGCCGCTTCGAGGATCTTTTCGGTCGAGCGATAGTTTTGCTCCAACTTGAGCACGACGGCCTCAGGGTAATCGCGTTCGAAATCGAGGATGTTCTGGATATCGGCGCCCCGCCAGCCGTATATGCTCTGGTCATCATCGCCGACGACGCAGAGGTTGCGGTACTTCTCGGCGAGCAGCTTCACCAGCACGTACTGGGCATGGTTCGTGTCCTGGTACTCGTCCACATGGATGTACTGGAAGCGGTCCTGGTAGTAGTCGAGGACTTGGGGAAACTCCTGAAAGAGGCGGACACAGTTGACGAGCAGATCGTCAAAATCCATGGCGTTGTTGGCCTGCATTTTCTTTTGGTAAATATGGTACGTTTTGGCAGAGATTTGCGCAAAATAATCATAGGCCTGCCTTTCAAAAGCGACCGGACCCATGAGCATGTTCTTGGCCGAACTGATGGCGGCGCTGACGGCCTGCGGTTTGAACCGCTTTTCGTCGATGTTGAGCTCTCTCAGGCACTCCTTGAGCAGGCGTTGCTGGTCGCTGCTGTCGTAGATGACAAAGCTCCGATCATAGCCGAGCTTTTCCCCATCTTTGCGCAGGATGCGCATGCAGGTGGAGTGAAAGGTGGACACCCAGACATCATGGGCGCGCGAGCCGATGAGACGGCCCAACCGTTCCCGCATCTCTGCGGCCGCCTTGTTGGTAAAGGTGATGGCCAGTATATGAAAGGGACTCACCCGGCATTGTTCGATCAGTTGGCCGATGCGGTGAGTCAAGACTCGGGTCTTCCCGGAACCTGCCCCGGCAAGAATCAAAAGAGGCCCCTCCTGGTGCAGGACGGCCTCGCGTTGAACCGGATTCAGGGAGTGTAAAAAATCGGTCGACAATTGCTTTCCCCCTTCTGGATGCCCTCCAACATGGTCTTTATTGTACCACAAAATGGTCTACTGTGAGAAAAGGCAGTGACGGCGGCGGTTTAAAATGCTGGACCCCTAGGGAAAACTAGGCGCAGTGAAGGTGACAGGAGGAGAGACAAGGCATGCGGTACAATCCGGTCTATTCGGCGTTTGAAAAGATACAGGCCATGAACAGTCTGAAAAACTATCAACGCCTGTTGGACGAAGAGATCCGCAAATCGGATCCGAATCTGGAAGTGATCAAGTATTACCGCTCCCGCCTCAGCCGCTGCCGGCAGATCCTGGGGGGACGGGGGTAACAGACAGGCTGAATAAAACATACTCAAGGGAGTGGCTGGGCGCTTTTTGCGAGACGGCGACTCCCTTTTTTTGATGAGGATGAGGAAAAACAGGGGCTGACCAGCGCATTGCCTGCCTGGTCAGCCCCTGTGTCGGCGTAAGATCTCTTTCGCTTTTAGCTTCTACTCTATGCGCTGCTTTTCCTGACGTTACTTGTACCGGTCCTTATCCCCCATCCCGTCGACGGTGATCTTGTTGTGGTAACCCTCCTCCACCTCATGCTCCCTGACGACGGCGTCGAAGGTCTCCAAATCCGACTTCTGGGCCGGGATGGTCTCCAGGTTGTTCCGGGCGCGGGGCATGAAGTCGGCGCCCAGTTCCGCTTCGGCCCGCGCCTCGGCGTCATTCATGGCGTTGCGGGTCGTCGGCCCTTCCGCATCCTGTCCCGGAATGGCCCGCGCCTTCATATGAGGGATGCCGAAACCGAAGTTGCCTTCCCCGCTGAAACCGACTGTGCCCGCCGATATGATGCCCGGCGTCTCTCCCTTGTCCTGACTGGGCAGCGCGTCGAGCTTGCCCTTGGGTAGTTCAAATTGATCCAAATCTCTTTTCACAGGCACACACCTCCCGGACCTAGTATCCGGGGAGGCTTCCAGCCTTATTCGCCGGGAATCGCCAGGTTCCCCCGCTGCTCCAAGGCGTCCATGCCGTGGGCCTTGATCATGCGGTTGGACAGGGTGTAGAGGGAATCGCCAATGTAGAGGATGCGGCTGACGAATTTCTCACTGTCGTAGTAGTACTGGCCGGCCTTCTGGTAATCCTCGTCGCTCAAGTGGGTGATCCGCCCGCGCAGTTCGAAGCCTTTTTCCAGACCGACGGTGTAGACATAGGCGCCCTGGAAGGCGAAGGAGCCGTAGGCGGGAACAGGGGACGGCTTTTCGCCGGAGGCGGCGCCGGTTTGCTTATCCACTTCCATCAGTTGGACCGGGAAGGCGAGCAGGTTTTTCTCCTTGCTGAAGAGGAGCGCCCGGTGGTTGTGGAGCAGTTCCGAGTCGGTGCCCCGGTCGCCGATGAAGGCCACATGCTTTTCGACGGGATGCTCCACATCGGATACGTCGAAAATGGCCATCTTCATGCCCTGGTAGTAGGCGTTTGTGCCGATGACGCGGCCCTCGTTGTCGGTGATCGATTGTTCAATCGTGTCCTTGCCGAAGCCGATGATATGGTTGTCGTCATAGGGGTGCATGTAGTTGCTGTAGCCGGGGATCTTTAGTTTGCCCAGGATGCGAGGCGACTTCGGATCCTTCAGGTCGATGACGAAGAGGGGATCGACGGTCCGGAAGGTGACCATGTAGGCCCGGTCTCCCATGAAGCGGACCGAATAGATCTGTTCGCCCGGGGCGATGCCTTCGAGCTTGCCGGACGGCTTTAGGGATTCATCGAGGACGTAGAGGTTGTTTTTCGATGTTTCATCGCCCTGCGCCCAGGGGCTGCCGACAGTGGTGGCGATGCGGAAGAAACCGTCCTTTTCGTCCATGGAGAACTGGTTTAACACCCGTCCGGGCGCCTCGCCCATGCCGACATAGCGCGTCTTGGCGCCTTCGAGGGCGAACTTGAAGACGCGGGTCTTTTCTTCCGGCGCCGTCTGCGGCCACGCCCTCTCGCCCCCCATGATCCGGAAAACAGGGCCGCGGTAGGTGTGCAATGCCACGTAGAGATTTTTGGTTGAGGCATAGACGGTCTCGCCAGAGCCTAAGTAGGTTGACAGTTGGGGCGATTCCTTGGGGTTCTCTATGTTCACCGCGGCCACGATCAGGTAGTTCGGTTCCATAAAGTCCGGAAAACAGCGGATCTGGTCATAGCCGATGCGCGCTTTATCAGCGCCTGTCGCCGTATCTTTGTACCAGGGAAGGACTTCAGGGGTCTCCTTTTCCGGAAGGTTGACACCAAGATAACGGTTGGCGATAAGATAGAGGGATGAGCCGATCTTGCGGGAAGACACGTAGTTGCCTTCCAAGGTGGTCTCTCGCAGCTTTTGCGGATGGGCTTTATCGGCAATGTCATAGATGATCGCCTTGACCGTGCCCTGGTAGGGGCGGTACGGGGGCACGATCATGGCCCTTTTCTCGGTCGAGGTTCCCTCATAGGGGACGGGAAAGGCCTCATCACGCCCGCTGCCGATGACAATGAGGTGTTTGGCGTCCACATAGATCTCCCGGGGAGCGAAGAAGGCGTTGTCAAACTTGATGACTGAGGTGATGGCCAATTCGCCGGCCGGGTGGGCTTTGGCGATGATGACGCGCCGGTTGTTCACTTGGTAGATGTACTCGCCGTCGGTCTTGACGATGTCGGCCTCGTCGACGCCCTCCACCTGCACGTTCGTCGTGGAATGATCCCGCTTCGCGCCGGACGAATCCGCGCCGGCAGGCATGTCAGCGGCCGGCGCTGGCGGCGCGGAAGTGGGCGCAGACATAACGGTCCGGCGTTCTGCCCAACCTGTATTCGCTTTGGTCGCCGGTTGCGCCGCTTCCATCGCCACGCCGCCCTTGTGTCCCCCATACCCGCCGGCGTTTGAAGCAGCTTTTTCTATCCATTGCTTGAGATTCCCATAGGAGCCGACGACCGGAAGGTCTTCTTGGACCGTCGCTCCGCCCGCTGCGAGGGCTTGGCACCCCGACATCAGGATACTGCTAAAAACGGCAGCGATCAGCGCCTGGTTCACCCAGCGCCTTTGTTTTTTCAAAATACCCGCCAAGGGATTCTCCACCTTTCCCATTGTTGGTCTGCATCCTAGAGACGTTCAGGGCGCCTCTTTCGTTCCACTGATGATCTGCTTGACCCATCATATTTTTTCCGGGCGGATATAATCCCTCTTTTTTCCATCATAAATTCCAAAAGATGATTGTAATGTTAAGAGATTGTAACATGCTCTCATTTATGCTATGGTAATGAAAAGGATTCCTGAACGTAGCGTGTGCGGGAGGTGATCGTTACATGGCACTGGAAACGACCTCCACCCCGACGAACCGGCCCTGCCCCATCCATCCCTGTTCCGTCCATCCCAGTCTTTCTTCCCGCTTTTCTTCCCACTGCCTGTCTCTCGAAGCCTGCAACCGTTGTGACCCGCAGCAGTGCGTCGTCGGATTGATTCGGAATATGTCGGAGCAGGCGAAGTTCGAAAGCCGCCGCAACCGGGTGAAAATGGTCTCACAAGGGGAGATGCGCTCGGTCAGCCGCCATGAAGCGGTTGAACTGCTGGCCCTCTTCCTGGCCCGTTGCCGTCACTGTGGCAACGGACACAAGGAAGAGTGCGAACTCAACCTCGCCCGGCTCGGTCTTGAGTACGCGCTGACGAGCCATGGCGACCTGTTCGGCTACCAGGGAGACCCCGTCCTCTTTCTCCTCAACCTGCGCAAAACGGATCTGGCGCTTGCCGACGAAGTGATGCGTGAGTATGACCGGTTGCGCTCGGTCTCGGATGTCCGGTAGGCGGCAAAGGCAGCATCGGTGCAGACATAACAAAAGCGGTCCCTGACGGGGCCGCTTTTTTCTGCGCATGATGCGCTGTCTACACAATTCCGCTGTTGTCATTTTCACCAGCTCCGGGTCTTTCCCCTTACTTCTCCCGCAGCCGCGTCGTTAACAGCAACCCGATCGACGCGATGACGAAAAGCGCCGTAAAAATGTCGACGAAGCCATCCCTCGGCTGCCCAAGACTTGTCGCCGTCGCCAGCAGACCGCCCATTACGACGGGCCCCAAGGTATTGCCGAGGGAGCGAATGACAGTCATCACCGCCAGACCGCTCGACACCTCCCGCTTGTCCACCTCGCCCATGACCAGGACATTCAACGGCGAGCCGACGATGAGGCCCAATCCGCCGCCGAGCAGGATGAATCCAAGTGTGACAATCATGATGTAGCTTGTTGTCACGTCTGCCGGCGCTCCGATTTGCTCCACCAAGCCGGCTAGTACGATTGCGCCGGCGGCGGTGGCGCCGAAACCGAGGGACAGGGTGCGAGAGGCGCCGAAGCGATCGACGATAAAGCCGCCGAGGGGAGAGGTGACGACGCTGGCCAGCGCCAGCGGAACAACCATATAGGAGGCCTTCCCTGGAGGAAAGTGAAGGACATACTCCACATAGGCGGGCACGAAGAGGACGGTCAGCATGACCATGCCGGAGAGCGCCGCCAACAGGAAAATGGTCACCAGCCGGGGGTTTTGGAAGTAGGCGGGGTTGACGACAGGGTCTTCGGCCTTCCTTTCCACCCGGAAAAGCAGCGGGATCAGGAGCAGCCCGGCCAGCAAAAACAGGTAAACGTTGGGCATCCAGACGCCGGACCAACCTTTTTGCCCCTGGATGTGGGTAAGTCCCAGCATGAAACAGAAGATGACCGCTCCGACGAGCAGCGCGCCCTGCCAGTCCATGGCTTTTACCTGGGGCTCCACGTCTTCGGAAAGACCGACGGCCAGCAGGATGATCAGCGCCGCCGCCGGGATGTTGATCAGAAACAGCCATGGCCAGGACAGGTACTGGATGACGACGCCGCCCAAAATCGGCGCCGCGATGGAGGCGATACCCCAGGTGGCCCCGTAGAGGCCGAGCGCCCTCCCCCGCTGCTCTTTGGGAAAGGCGAGACCGATCTCGGCGACGGCCACCGGCAGAATGCCGCCGCCGCCCAGCGCCTGCACTGCCCGGCCGACGAGCAGTTCATAGAGGTTGCCCGACATGGCGCAGAAAAGGGATCCGACGGCAAAAAAGGCCATCCCGGTCATAAAGATGCGCCGCCGGCCATAGCGGTCAGCGAGCTTGGCTGTGATCGGCATGGACACAGCGTAGACAAGCGTGTAGACGGTGACCGCCCATACGCACCATTTGGGAGATATATTGAAATCACGGACAATCGTCGTCAGCGCCGGCCCGATGATGCCCTGGTCGAGGGCGCCGAGAAACACGCCGGACAGGTAGGTGACGAGGATGCGAATCTGCTGGATGGTCAAAGAGAAACCTTCTTTCGGTTGGCTGTCGCTGTTCGGTCGTGATGTCGCTGAAGCCGGAGGCATTTGTTATTCTTTTTCGTCAAAAAAGCAGAAATATCCTGCGAGAAAGGAAAAGCATCGACGATTGTCGAATTAGGCCGCTAGGTTTACCGAAATAGACAAATCCTGAAATCCCGAGGAATCTTAAAGAACCCTAAGGAACTTTGAAGAACTCTACAGAATCCTGTTGAATGCTGTAGGACTTGGGAAGGACAACACCTGGAGGTCCAACATGACACGGGAACACAGCAAAAAAAGCGCCAAGGAACTGCCCCATCCCTTGATGCGCAACTCAAACGCGCCGAAAAACCGCACGCTTTTTCTGGAGCCCGAGGACTGGCAGCGCTACGGGGAGATCCCCTCAGTGGATGAACTAACCGTTGAACACATTGCCGATGAATCGAGCGGTGTCGAATTGACTGGTGACGTGCTAACCAGTGACGTGCTGACTGATGAAGCACTGACCCGTGACGGAGTGACTGGCGCTCAACCGGCCTGCCGCTGGCAAGCGGACCGGATTTACTGCGGCGACGGTCTGACCGGCATGTCGCGCCTGCCGGCGCAGTCGGTCGACCTGATATTTGCCGACCCGCCCTATTTTGGCCTGAAAAAAGATTTCGGGTCGGGAAAGCGGTCGAACCCCTGGAAGACAATACAGGAATACATGGAATGGAACCGCGCCTGGTTCGCCGAGGCCGCCCGGCTGCTCAAACCCCATGGCGCCATCTATGTCTGCTGTGACTGGGAGTATTCGGGGCGCGTCCAGGAAATGCTCTCTGACTCCTTTGAGGTGCTTAACCGGATCACCTGGCGGCGGGAAAAGGGCCGCGGCGCCGCGAAGAACTGGAAGAACAACATGGAGGACATCTGGTTCGCCGTCGTCGACGGCGAACAGTACATCTTCAACCTGGAAGATGTGAAGTTTCGCAAGGAGATCATCGCGCCCTACACGACGGCGGAGGGCAAGCCGAAGGACTGGATGGAGACCGATGCGGGGGAACGCTTCCGCATGACCTGCCCGCCCAACATCTGGACTGATCTAACGGTCCCCTTCTGGTCCATGCCGGAAAACACGCCCCACCCGACCCAGAAGCCGGAAAAGCTCGTGGAACGGTGCATCCTGGCCAGCAGCAACCCCGGCGCCCTGGTGCTCGATCCCTTCATGGGCTCCGGCACGACGGCGGCCGTCGCCCGCCGCCTCGGGCGGCGCTTCATCGGCTTTGAGACGAACGAGGACTATGTCCGGCTGGCGATGAAGCGGCTGGACCGGGTGTCCGTTTCCGGTCCGGCGTAAACAGAGCATGAGTGGACTTGATGAAGCCTGCGTCAGTCCAACTGCTTCGTTAGAGCGCAGTCATAGTTTTTCCCTTGCCAACTGTTCCGCTCCTCCAGCAGTTGGTCAATCCCCTGTAAGGTTCCCCATTTGCGGGTGATCCACTGGGGGGCGACGAGCAACTCCTGGGGGGCGTCCCCCGTCAGCCGCTGGATGACCATCTCCGGCGGCAGGATCTCCAAGGTGTCCACGACGAGACGGATATAGCTATCCCGCTCCAAGAGAGGCGCCTGCCCCGCCGCGTGCCATTCGGCGAGGCGGGTGCCTTTCATCACATGGAGGGAGTGGAACTTGACGCCCTGCACATCCATGGCGGCCACCGCTCTTCCCGTCTTCAGCATCGCCTGCTCCCCTTCGCCGGGGAGGCCGTAGATGATGTGGACACAGACGCGGATGCCGCGAGCACGCAATTTTTCCAGGGCCGCGTAGAAGGTTGCCGCGTCATGGCCCCGGTTGATCCGCCGCAAGGTGTCGTCGTGGATGCTCTGCAACCCCAACTCCACCCAGAGGTAGGTGCGGCTGTTCAGTTCCGCCAGCAGGTCGAGCACGTCGTCAGGCAGGCAGTCAGGCCGGGTCGACAGGGAGAGCCCCACGACGCCCTCCTGAGCCAGCGCCTCTTCATAGAGCCGTCGAAGCAGCCGAGGATCGCCGTATGTATTGGAAAAGGCTTGGAAGTAGGCGATGTACTTGCCCTGGGACCACTTGCTTTTCAGCCGCTCCCGGACCTGCCGGAACTGATCGCGGATCGCTTCTGAGGGATCGCCGGCGCAAGCGCCCGATCCCTGGGGGCAGCAAAAGACACAGCCCCCTGTCCCAGCCGTCCCATCGCGATTTGGGCAGGTCAGGCCGGCGTTGAGGGACACCTTCATCACCTTCTCGCCGAATCGGGCGCGCAGATGGTGGTTCCAGGAGTGATAGCGCTTGTCCCCCCAGAACTGGGGGGCTTTTTCATTGTTCGCGGTCAATGAGGATCCCGCCTTTCGTCAGGCCTTTGGCTATCAGTTCTTTGGCAATAAGTTCTTGGGTGTCAGACCTTTAGCAACGTGCTTTTGGCTGCATTGGTCTCTTGATGACAGGCCCTCGGTAACAAAACTGTCACAAGTTTGTGACCTCGATGTCACCGCGCTGTCGCAAAAGCGACACCTCCGGGGGGTATACTGAAACCGTAAAGAGAAACCACCCGAAAGGAAGCGCCGGCTTTCCAGCACCGGAGGAATCGGTGATATGAAAGTATGGGGGCCGAGGCAGCTAAGGTAAGATCGAAAGGAGTCGATTGGTCATGGAAAAGACGTGGGCAAACCTGAAGAACAAATGGATCATCGCCGGCTTGGCGGGAACGCTCATCATGAGCGCCGCCGGTGTCGCTTTGGCGGCCTTGACGACGGAGCAAACGAACGAAGTGACGGCGCTACGCACCCAGATGCACGGCTTGCGCAAGCAGATGGTGCAAAAGTACGCCGACTACGGCCAGATTACGCCGGAACAGGCCAAAACCATCACCGACCAAATGGATTCGCGCTTCTTGACGCGGCTGCAGCAAGGCTTCACTGACCGCGTCCCCGGCCAAAACTGCCGCTTGATTGACGGTTCGGCAACGCCGGGCGGGCAAGGCCAATTCGGGAAAAACGGCGCCGCCGGTCAGGGCTTCGGTAAAGGAACTGGACGGGGTCCTGGCGCACGAGGCGCGGGACAAGGTCTCGGCATCGGTGGTGGGCAAGGTTTCGGATCCGGTCAATAATCGGTTCATCGGTAAAATCCCTGACGCGCTCCCGCGTCAGGGATTTTCTTATGGGTCTATTTTGTATGGGTCTATTTTGGGTCTACTTCCAAGGGCAGGCCATGCGTAGACCGTTCCAAAACAACGATATCAAGGCAAAGACGACCTTTTTTCATGGGAAGGCTCGTCAATGCCGGATTTCCCCGTGCCATTCGGTATCCTCGGGATCCTCCTCGATGACTTCCTCTTCCTCGATGATGTCCCAGGACAGGCGGATGCTCATCCCCTGGTGATCGCCGCGGTCAAACTTGGTCTGCAACAGGATCTGCTTGGGAACCTCGATCTCCGCGTCGCCAACCCGAAAAGCGCCGTCTTCCAACTGCTTGATGACGCCGGACAATTCCTTGACGGCCTGATCAATCGTAACGACTCTGGCTCTGGCCACAAACTCCCCTCCTCGCCTCATCCCAACGATGTGTTGTGATGAAACTAGTATGGGCAGTTTTTACGAGTTTGATTGAGCCACTTCGCGCACCGGAACGGAAAGAGGCGGCAAGAGCCACATGGCGAAGAGCGCCGTGATCACCACCGACGCGACCAGGCGCAGCGCCTGCAAGAGCAGATAATCGGCGCCGATCATGGTGAAGAGCAGCGGATCCTCGATAATGGCATGGTTTAAGGAGAGAAACAAGCCGATAACCGTCATCTCCTTGGCATTGAGCGACCCGTCCTTCCCGGCCTGGATGAGGACGCCCGCCCCGTAGAGGATGCCGAAGACCAAGCCGACGACGATGGGAACGGCAGCCTCGCCGGGCAGGCGAAAGATCCGCATCAGGGGCGCGAAGAGACGGGAGCCCTGCTGGACGATATGCAAATCGCGGAGGATCTCCAGAAAAACAATGATCGGGATGAGGATCAAGGCCATTTTTCCGACCTGATAAAAAGCGTTCTGCGCCCCCTGAAGCAATGTGGCGCTGATGTCCATGATTCATACCTCCGTTTGGCTTCGTCTGGGCTAGTCGCTGGTTTTCTCTGGAAACAATCGGACGCACTTCTAGCTCGGCCAAAGCACATTCAGCAGGAAAGCGAACAGGAATGACGTCAATAAGCGCAAGCCCGTCAGTTTCCAGGCCGGCGCACCGAAGTTCTTGGTAATGGCCCCCTCGATCAGCAAGCCGTGGGAGATCAAGAGAAAAAAGCCAAAGATAGTCGCCTGCTTGACCGTCATATTCAGCGGGGCAACTGCACCAATGGCCGCATAGAGGTTTGTCGCCATTCCGAGCAGGATGCCCACCGATGCCTCTCCTGGCAGGCCAATTAATGCGAGGATGGGCGCAAAGGCGTTCCCGAGCATTGCTAACCACGGCGTTTTGCCGAGAACGGTGACAAGGATGATGAGCGGAAACATGAATTTGGACATTAACCAGAGGGTTTTGAGTCCTTTGGAGAAGCCACGGACAAAAGTGTCTTTGGACACACTTGGTTGATCGATTACCGTGGGACGGGAAGCATTCATTTCTGTCGGATTCAATCAGTCCACCCCCTCGGATAAATGTACACCCCGTGACATAGTGATGCAACCCCTGAAACGACACAGATTAATTCGGCTCGCTAATGTCGACTAATAAACATTATGATAACTCTTAAGCGATCTTGAAAGAGGCGCTATCCCTTACCCAGCAAGGGATAGCGCCTCTTCTTTTTCCGAGGGAACTGTCACCTTATCGATATTATGTAAACTAAGAATTTTATTGAAGAGGACGGCTTCGTCACCCATCCTCTTTTATCGTTCGGTCACCCAGGATACCTCTAACTCGCGTTAAATGTTTACCACTAGTTATACACTTTTAATAACTGATTTTTTAATTGCTCTAACAATTCATCATATGTAAGAATCTCGACATTTTTAAGCGAACTTCTTAGAATTCTAAAATCTAATTTCATATTGTCGTTAATCAGTTGATTGCTATGACCTAGCATGACGATAGCTCTGGGTTTAACTATATATACATCTAATCCCTTTTCTCTTTTTATGTCTTCAGATAAATTGGCCCCTTTTCTTTCAGCATTAAACAAGTATTTCTCCGCTTGTGTTAATGCTTTTACCGTTTCGTTATGCCAATAGTAATTACCCCTATCAGTTTTTTCTGATAGGATTCTAGTCTCTGGTTTTTTTATCTCAAAAATGTCTAGATAAGAATACAGGTCAATTAAACCAAAATCAACACGACGGTCACCGCCCAAGACTACATTAAGCTCCGGTATACATCTAGTGTATTTCGAGTTCAGCAAATATAAATGTTTTTGTAAAAAATCTCCCCATTCGCTTTCTAATACACCTTTAGATAATTTATCTTCAAACTCTTCGATTACATACTTAAGGGTAATATTGTCAACTTTTATTTTAGTACGTTGCACCAACTTAAGTTTAGTGTTTTTGTTTTGATAACGTAGTTCAAGCAGCTTTGAGTAAAATTCTTCTAATTTAATTAAGTCGTCAGGTTCAAAGTGCTTTATTATCTCTTCGTCTAAATTCTCTATTACTTTTTTCTTTCGACTTCGAGAACTATATGTAACTTCCTCAAATAAGTCAGGAAAAATAAGATGAAAAAACTCATCTACAAATAAGCTACGTTCCCTTTTGGACTCGCTGGATATATACTTTAACTTATCTACCAATTTACTTAAACTAGAATAGGATAAGACCAATGTATTGTCATGAAAATCATCTTTTTTGAATTTAGAAATAACTAACTTATCAACATCTTTTGTTGATAAACGTTTATTAATATAATAAGAAGCACCTGCTTTTATATACCCTTTTTCATCAAAACAATCAGGTAATTTATTGAATCCTTCGATAGTAATATCTTTAATAGAGAATAAATCTGTAGAATACATCTTAATTATTTCTTTTTGTATATCTATTTCGTAAACAAGTGTACGATTTTGAGGGTTAGATTCATCATAGACGTAGATCCGTTTGATATTATTATCATGAGATTCTAGCAAAGTTTCTTTAGGCATGGTTTCCCTCCCGACTTTTTTAGATATAATAATACATACTATTTTAAAAGCTGACTACGACTTGTTGGGCTACTAAATAATTCTAATAGCCGGTTTATTATTAAATAACTTCGTGTGAGACCAATAGATTTTATTGCATAAGATTGTAGAT